>NZ_PNOZ01000027.1:0-76679 GCF_002879555.1 Verrucosispora sp. ts21
GTGGGGCGGCGGCGGGTCAGGTGGGTGATGAGGGTGGCCAGGAGGATGGCTTCGGTGGTGAGGATGACTACCGCCCAGGTGGGGGTGAGCCAGTTGGCGAGGGTGGCGTACCAGTAGCGGATCAGGAAGGTCAGGACGGTGCCGGCCAGCAGGACGGAGGTCAGGCCGTACAGGGTGAAGGCCACCCGGTCGCGGGGTCGGTAGCCGGCGACCGCTCGCGGGCCCTGGCGCAGCAGGCGGCCGTAGAAGCGGTACGAGTCGGCGCGCAGGTCGGCGAGGTTCAGGGCGTGACTGAGCATGTGGTAGCCGTCCAGGCGCAGGAACGGCACCAGGTTGATCGCGGCGGTGGCGGTGCCGAACAGCAGCATCGTGCCGGCCAGGTCGTACAGCACCCCGGGTGATCCCCAGAGGCGTACCGCGGCGAACGGCACCAGCGCCAGCATGCTGACGAAGACACCGGCGAACGCGGTGGCCACCCGTCGGCGTGGGGTGAACAGCACCACGTCGTCGACCTTGCAGTACGGGGCGATCATCGGCAGCCGCCACATCACCCCGATCTCGGTGACCCGTCCACCGAAGTGTCGGCAGGTCAGACCGTGCGCGCACTCGTGCAGGAAGACGATCAGCCAGGTGACCGCCACCGCGACCACGATCGCCAGCAGCGGACGGCCACCGACCCCGCCGGCCAACTCCGGCAGGTGCCACACCACGTAGCCGGCGACGGCCAGCGCCACCGCCAGCGCCGGCACCACGAACCACCAGCTGAACACCGGCCCCAGCCAGGGCAGCACCCGGTCGAACAGCCGCTGCGGATCGAACAGCGGCAGCCGACCCGACAACAGGCCGCGTTTCGCCTTCGCCGCGCCCCCGCCCGCTGTGGCGGCGAGCGCGGCGAGGGCGTCCGGGTCCGTCGCGCCGTGCAGCAGTTGCCGCTTGTGCAGCATGCCGAACAACTGCTGCCAGTTCTCCGGCCCGAGCCGACGCTGATAGGCGGTGGCGTACTCCTCGGCCAGGTCGTCGAGGCTGCGGGTGCCGTCCATCCGCGACATCAGGAAGTGCTCGCGTGGCCCCACCCGGTAGTACCAGCCGGTTTCCGGGTCCTTGACGTGGTGCACGAGCTTGCCGTCGCGCCACATCCCCGGGCCGAGCACGATCCCGGTCCGCAGCCGGGGCCGGGCCCAGGTGGCGGCCTGGCCGGCCTCGACGGTGGTCATCGGGATCCGGCCGGCGCCGGCTCGTCGAGCAGTGCGGTCCGCATCAGGTACGACAGGTAGATCTCGTCGAGGATGCTCACGCCGAGCCGGTTGTTGGTCATGTGCAGGTACGAGCTGAGCACGATCGGTACGACCGCGTCGAGATCCTCGACCACCCGTGGCTCGGCATCGCCACGCTGGAAGACGAGTTTGCCCTGCCCGGCCAGGGCGACCACCCGGTCCCGCAGTTCCCGGCAGTGCACCGCCCAGCGACCCTCGACCCCGGTAGCCTGAGCGGACGCGGGGCCCCGTGCCGCCGTCCGGATGGCGGCCAACCGATCGCGCAGCGCGGCGTCCATCCGCCGATAGCTGGTATCGAAGCTGGCGTGGTACTCGTCGCTCGGTTCGGAGTACGAGACCTCCCAGAAACGGCGGTACTCGTCGAGGAACTCGGCGATGCGCCGGTCGTCGTCGAGGAACACCGCGCACAGCATCATGCCCAACTGCGCCGACAGGCCCAGCAGCACCGGCCGTACGTGCACGTTCGTGGTGGCCAGCAGGTCCAGCACCACGTCACTGGAGTGCTCGAAGTGCCACTCGGCCAACTCGATGCCCGCCGGGCCGCCGTAGCGGCCGTACTCCCGCTCGTACGGGATGTGGTGGTAGCTGTTGTTGGCCCGCATCGGCATGGTGCCGTCCGCGCCGTACTCGGCGTCCCAGCGTTGCTGGCCGTACTCGGCCAGGAACATCTGCTTGTACAGGTCGCCGAGGCCGTCGCTGTCGACCTCGTACAGGGCGGGTCGGCGGCGCAGGAAGGCAGCGATCGCCTCGTCCACCCGGGTGCGTACCAGATGCGGGTCCACGCCCGGTGCGGGCAGCACCCGCAACCGGATGTGCGGGCCCTCCATCCAGTACTTGATGAAGAAGTACCTGCTGATCAGCCCTTCCTCGCGCAACTCGTCGACAAGCGGTCGTACGCCCTCCACCAGCATCGGGTTGGCGTTGCTGGCGTAGAACACGTGGACGCTGAGCCAGCCGTGGTCCACCGGCGACGGATAGTCAGTCACGGTCCACTCCCCCTCGGACACCGTTGAGTTCAACTGTCAGTTCGGTCACGTACGACCCGGACGGCGTGCGTACCATCTGCTCGTCACGGTCCGGCAGCATCTCCACGAGCACCAGCCGGCTGCCTGCCGACCGGCTCATCGCGTCCAGCAGTTGCAGGCACAGGTAACTGTCGAAGTCGACGTAGAGCGGCTTGTGCTCCGGCCGACCACCCGCCGCCGCCGCACCACCACCGCCGGCCGCACCACCACCGCCGGCCGCGCCACCACCGGCGGGCGCCTCGCCGTCGGCGGCCGGGGCGGGGGCCAGGCGGGTGCCCTCCGGGGTGGCGAACACCCGACGCGGCAGGCCGTTCTCGCGCCGCCACCGCTGCCAGGCCAGGAACCAGTCGGCGTCGTCGACCTGCGGGGTACGCGCCGGCGGCAGGTGGTCGGGGTGCAGCTTCCACATCCGCCGTTGCAGCACCAGGTCGCCGTGCACGATGCGGGGGTAGCCGATCATGCCCCGGTCGGGCAACGGCACGTCGGTGCCGGCCCACAGATCCGGCTGGGCCATCCCGAGATGCGCGAAGTTGAGCAGCACCTGCTGCACCTCGGGCAGCGCCATCGGCAGCAGGAAGCCCAGGTAGACCGGGATGACCTCGGCGTCGAGCCGGCGGGAACGCAGCAGCAGCCGATCGGTGAGCGGATCGTGTTCGACGCTGAGGTCGTCCATGTGGATCTGCTCGGCCTCCGGCCGGAAGCTGATCTCGCCCGGGCAGACCAGCTCGTACGGGGTGACCGCCGGGTGCAGGTTGAGGTTCGTGGCGTCGTACCCGCCGCGCAGTTCGGCGAGCACCGCACCGGCCGGCTGCAACCGGGCCAGCTCGGTGCGCAGCGCCCCGGCCAGGTCCTCGGCGGCGGACAGGTGGGCGAAGCGGGAGAAGAGCAGCGTCATGCCGGAGTAGACCCGGTTGACCACCACCCGCTGCCGGTCGCCCTGGTCGGCGAGTTGGAGGAAGAAGGACCGTGGGTCGAGGGTGCCGAGGGTCTGCGGCACCATCGCGGCCACCTCGGTCATGAACGCCTCGTCGAGCACCATCTCCTCGGCGTCGGCCGGCAGGTCGGCGTACGCCTCGTTGACCCGCCGGGCCACCTCGATGCGCGCGTCGTCCAGGGCGGTGATCTCGTCCTGCCGGAACCAGTTCTCCTGCCGGACGTAGTTGTTGTCCGCGTCGAACGCCCGGCGGCGCATCGCCCGCCCGGTGTAGTGCTCGAAGAAGTCCTGCTGGAACTCGTGGGCGAAGCTGAGCAGGTCGTCGCAGCGCCCCCCGACGCCGTAGCGGGCCTTGAAGAAACCCTTGGTGACCACTCGACGGGGCAGATTGACGTCGAAGACCGGCATGATCTGCGCGAGCGCCCGCAACCCGGGCAGCACCGTACGCTCCCACTGGTCCCGGTCGGCGGTGACCGGCGCGTCGGTGCGCAGCGTGGCGTCCTCGTACACCAGGGTCCGGGGAGCGGGCACGTCGGCGCGGCCGAGGTCGGTGTGCGCGGCGAGCAACTCCTGACGGATCTGGGCCAGCGCGGCACGCCGACCGTCGATGTCGGCGCCCGGATACCCGGTGGCCAGCCGGTTGACGGCGGCGACCCGCTCGGCGAGCCGGTCGGCCCACGGGCGGTCGACGGCGCGCAGCGCCAGCCGGTAGCCCTCCGCCGGGTCGTCGGCGTGGATGTCCAGTTGCAGGTTCGGTACCACCAGCAGACCGACCCGCAGCAGGTGGTGCAGGTACTGCTCGACCTCGTCGGCGGGACGGCCGGCGGCGGTCAGCTCGGCGGCCAGGTCGGACAGCCGCCGCACCCGACCGCCGTCGAGCGCGGTCAGGATGTCGTGCAGGACCTGCCCGGTGGGCAGCACGAACAGCGACTCGTGGATCGACTCCAGGGTGATCGCCGCGTCGCCGTCCTCCGAGCTGGTCCGGCGTCGCCGCAGGTAGCGCAGCCGACCGCGCTCGATGCGCCAGCCGGTGGTGACGGTGACCGGCAGGTCGGCGCGCAGCGTCTCGTCGGCCAGCACGATCGCCGACAGTCGGCCCAGGACGGCGAGGTTGAGTCGCGCCACCGCCGCCTTGGCCGCGTCGGCGGCGGGGCGTACGTCGAGCAGCCGGCCGCCGCCGTGGCGGAAGGTGCCGACGTTGACCGTGGTCAGCCGGCTGAACGGGCTGGTCTTGCAGGCGGTCCGCAGCGCGTACTCCAGCAGCGACCGCTCCACCCGGCGGGTCCGTTTGCCGGGCCGGGCCGCTGCGGCGAGGTATCCGGGCAGGTACTGGTCGAGTGACGGGGAGGCGAGCAGGATCCCGCCGCGCAGGTCGGGGTCGTCGGCGAGGTCCCGCAGCACGGCGCGCCGCTCGGTCAACTCCTCGGCCAGCACCGACGCGCCGTCGGTGAGACGGCCCTGGTACGCGGCGAACGTCTCCAGCCAGTCGGTCAGCGCCCGGTGGTCGGCAGCGTCGAGCACGTCGGCCCAGGCAGCCGGGTCGTCCGGACGAGGCCGGCGCAGGTTGTACACGTCACGGCGCAACCGGATCAGCCGCTGCCGCAGGCCGTCGTCGTGCAGGTGGCGGGCCACCGCCGCCTGCAGCGCGTCGGCCAGCTCCTGGCCGGTCTGCCGCAGCCGGGTCTCCAGGTCCACGACCTGTCGGGCCCAGGCGGCGCTGCGGTCGAAGGCGAGCCGGTCGGCGACCTCCAGCGGCATCCCGCCGGTGCGCAGCATGAACACCTCGGGCATCCGCCAGCACATCTCGGCGGCGGCCGGTGGGGCGGGCAGGGCCACCGTCACTGTTGTCTCCTTCGTCGGCAGGTCGGTGCGGGTCGGGGGCGTCACAGCCGGTACTCCACGGTGGCCACGGCGTCCGAGTTGCGACCGAGCAGCAGGAACAGCACGGTCCGTTCGTCGGTGTCGGACAGACCCAGCGCCTCGTCCATGGCGACGTTGTCGAAGCCGAGCACCGCGCCGCAGCCGACCCGCTGGGCGGTCGTGGCGCAGTAGACCCGCTGGGCCACCGCGCCGATCTCGGCGTTGAGGATCCGATAACCCCGGGGACCGTACGCGTCGAGCACGGCGTCGAGCCGTCCGGAGATGGCCAGCACCGCGCCGACCTGCCCCATCGTGTAGTTGGTGAGGAAGTAGTGCTGTTGCAGGAACGCCGACATCCCGACCGCGGGTTCCGGCGCGGCGGGCAGCAGCGCGTGTCGCCGGGGGCAGTAGGCGTAGCCGCCGGCAGGCAGGCCGTCGAGGTGGTTGGCGAAGACCCAGAGCCGGGTCAGGGCCGGCGCGTCGGCGGGCAGGCCGGCGTCGGCCGGGTGGGGTCGCCCGGCGGCGGCGAAGGCGAGCGTGGTGCCGAGCTCGGCGACGGTCAGCTCGGGTGGCCGCCGGAACCGGCCGAAGCTGCTGGACCGGGTGGCCAGCACCGTCGACAGCGGACGGTCGAGCAGGTCGAGTCGGGGTTCGGGCAACGCGACCGGTTCGCCGGACAGGGGCCGGGGTGCGGCGTCGACGACGGCGGCCGGGTCGACGGTGGCCGGAGGGTGGGCCGCCGCGCGGTGCACCTCGGTCACGGCCGGGAACTGTCGCACCCGCTTCGAGCGCTCGTGGGCGGCGTAGTGGATCTGCACGGGTGGCGTGACCCCGCCGTCCCCGACCCGGGTGGGTACGGCGGGGTCACGGGTTCCGGCCGCCTCGGCGCTCCACTGCAGCGGCACGACCGCGAACACGCTCTGCTGGTCGCTGTCGAAGCCGAGCAGCCGGTCCATCGGCGCCGGGTCGAAGCAGAGCAGCCGGCGCAGCGGTACGCCCAGCGCGGAGGCCAGCAGTTCCCAGGAGCCGAGCAGGGCGCCGAGGTCCTGGGTGACCACGTGGTAGCAGAAGCTGTTGTACTTGAAGGAGTTCTTCCAGAACCGCAGGCTCGCCACCAGGAAGCTGTCGGCGTCCTCGGGACCGGCCAGCCCGGCCCGGATGCTGCCGCCGGCGTCGCCGACGAGCAGCCGCTGGAGCATGTGCCGGCCGGTGTCGTAGTGATAGACGCCGGGCAGCACCGGCGCGGACGCCCCGGCCACCAGGTACACCTCCACCGGGTACATGCCGCCGCCGGAAGCGGTGCCCCGCCCCCACACGGCATGTTCGAAGTGCGCCCGTTTGGCGACGTCCTGGTTCCAGTTGACCGTCATCCGACGGTCGAGCACCCCGTACGACAGCCGGAGCAGGGTCGCCAGCCGCGCCATCGACCAGCCAGCCGAGGCCGACGGCGCCTGGGTGAACACGTCCCGCAGGGTGGCCAGGTCGGGCAGGCGCGTCGGCAGCGGCACCTGGGGCGCGCCCGGGTACGCGGTGTGGCGGGAGGGCTGGTCGACCCAGTCCACCTCGAAGTTGAGGGGTTCCATCGGAACCCGGGCCCGGCGGAAGACCGCCTCGGTGTAGTCCCGCACGATGTCGCGGGCCGGAAGCTGCATGCCGGTGCTCCTACGGGAAGGGGTGCGGGTTCAGGTTGCGACCGGTGGCACCGAGCTGGTCCGGTCCGTGCGTGCCCCGGGCCAGGTGCCGTTCCAGCCGATCGCTGTAGAGCACTCGCTGCCGCTGCCAGCCGAAGTCGATCGGCACCAGGGCGGGAGCGACCACCGCCACCGTGTGCACCCCGGCGATCTCCTGCTCCGGGCAGGTCTGGTCGACCGCGACAACGTCGCCGCCCAGCCCGGCGATCAGGCCACCCAGGTGCTGCGTGTCGGCCCACAGGTCGTCGTGGGTGGGCCGGGTGGCCAGCCAGTCGCTGTACAGGTCGGTCATCGACCGCAGCGGCGGGTTGTCGAAGAGGAACCGGGCGTGGCCGGTCATCTCCGGCAGGCCGTACAGCAGCGCGTGGTGACTGAGTTCGGTGACCTTCGTGTAGTCGCGGGTCATCTCCCGCAGCTCCGGTTCGCTCGCGGCCACCCGCTCGTCGAACCCGGGCACGTACGATGCGGTTTCGCAGACCGCCGCGCGGACCGCGTCGTCGGGGTCGAGGCTGGCCCCGGCGGCGAAGCAGAGCTGCCCGAGTCCGTCGCCACGTTTGACGGCGACCGCAGTGACCACCGGAACGGGCAGGTCGGCGCGAGTGTCGAACAGACGCATGTCGTATCCGAGCAGGTTCACCCGGTCGATCATGAAGTGCACCCGCTCGTCGCGGCAGGTGGCCGGGTCGATCTCGGCCATCCGGGCGGAGCCGTACCAGGCGAGCAGGAAGGCGTCCCGCTCGACGAGTTCGAGCATGCCGTGCAGCAGCGCCTCCTCCAGGCAGCTGCCGCTGGCGCAGCCGTTGGAACACTCCTGGACGAACTTGCGCTGGTCGGTACGGCGGTCCAGGTAGTAGACCAGCTGCTCGGGGACGAGTCGGGGCGCGCGGTCCCGCAACGAGTAGCCCCAGACCCAGTGCATCGGCTCGGTCGGCGAGTAGGGCGAGTAGTAGAGCCCGTGACCGTGGTAGAACGCCGGGTGGTAGCCCAGGCCGGCCGGGTCGAGGGCGTGCGGGGCAAGGTTGGCGTAGCTGTCGAAGACGGTCGTCGCCTTGGCGCGGGGGAACTGGCCGGCGTAGCGTTCCAGCCCTTCCAGCAGGGCGTACGTCTCGCTGCTGCCGTAGCTGTTGGCGTGCCCGCTCCACCACATCTCGTGCAGGTCGTAGCGGCTACGCACCCGGAAGTAGCCGGTCACCGGCGCGGTCGCGGTGGCGTTGTACGCGCGCAACGCGTTGCCGCCCAGCGCGCCGACGAGCGGATTGGCCAGCGCCGCCACCGGCAGGTCCAGCTCACCGGCCGACCGGAGTCGATACGACTCCGGGTCCGGTTTGGGGCGACTGGTCAGCGGCATGACCGCCGCTTCGGCGGTGTCCGGTCGGGGCCGGGCGCAGGCCGGGCATTCGGAGTCGACCATCACCGTCACGCTCGTCGTTTCCAGGGTGTCCATCCGCAGCTGCCACAATCGACCCACGCCCGGCCGGTCGGCCGACGCGGCGGCGGCGGTGAGCAGCAGCTGCCACAACGCGTCGACGGCGAACGGAGTCAGGTGCGGCAGCGCGGCCACGGTGCCGACCCGGGCGTCGTGCTCCAGGGCATGCCGTTCCTCGCGTACCCGGATGGCCTGCCAGCGGCGCTGCACGCACAGCGGGCAGGGCCCGGCGCGCTCTCCCTGCGTCGGCGGTGACCAGCGTTGACCGACGAGCGCGGTGACGCCGTGCAACCAGATCGGCAGGACGTCGCCCTCGGTCACCGTCTCCGCTGTGTCACGGTTGGCGTCGGTGAGTCCCAGCGCGGCGATGCGGACAGTCACTCCGTCCAGCGGGGTCGGACCCGGCGGGGGTGGCCGATCCTGGCGGCGTTCGTGGAGCACCTCACCGAGCTGCTTGAGGCTGCTGTCCCATCCGGTGGAGGTGGTCCGGACATCGACGATCATGCGTTCACCTGTCTGCGGTCGTACGGCGGGGGCGGAGGACCGGTGCCCCGCCGACGTGGATCGCCGGCGGGGACGGTGGCGGCTGGGGTTTATCCGCCGCCGCATCCGGTGCTGGTGCTGGTGCTGCAGCAGCTGGACGTGCTGCAACTGCAACAGCTCGAGCAGGAGCAGCTGGAGCTGGACCAGTCCATGACCATGGCGTCGATCGCGTCAACGTCCTCGATCTCGAACGTCTCGGTCTCGAGCGCGCGCAGTTCCTCAGTGAGCTCCGGCATCTGGGTACACCTCCCCTCTGGTGCTTGCGGGTCACACCGACCGCCGGGCGTACGCGGAACGCACGGCGACAGGTGACCTAACTTGTGCTGCTGCAACTCGACGAGGTGCAGCTGCAACAACTGGACGTGCTGCAACTGGAGCAACTCGACGTGCTGGTGCTGCTGCTGCAGATGTCCATCAGGTCGGCGGACAGATCCGCGATGTCCTCGACCTCGAATGTCTCGGTCTGCAGGTCGCGCAGTTCGCTGCGGACCGAGTCGGCAAGCGAAGCGGATGTCGGGGGTTGTGTCGGCACGGACGTCTCCTTGAGCCGCGATCGGCGCCAGTGGTCCTGGTCGGGGACGCACCACCACGGTGGATCCAGCGGAGGCACGCAGGGTACTCGCCGGCTCACGCCGGCGGCGGTGGAGCGTTGTGTTGCGATCCCCTCGAGGACGGGAAGGTCATCGGCGTCGGGGGTAAACCCGTTCACCCGGTCAGCCGCAGCTGGAGGTGCTGGTGCTGGTGCTGCAACAGCTGGACGTGCTGCAACTGCAGCAGCTGGAGCAGGAGCAGCTGGAGCTGGTCGCTGCGAGCATCTCCTCGCCGTCGGCGACCTCCTCGATCTCGAAGGTCTCGGTCTCCAGTTCGCGCAGTTCGTCGTGCAGGGTGATCGGCATGTTTCCACCTCCTCTCACGGTGTGTGCCTCGCCGGGACCACGTGTCGTGGTGGTTTCAGGCGGCCGTACGGCCGTGGTGGCGCAGCAGGACCACACCGCTGCGGAACGCTCCGCTGGCGTGGATGTCGCGGGTGGTGGTCTCCACCAGCAGTGCGCTCATCGATCGCTGGGCCAGTGCCGCCAGCACGGCGGCGCGGTCGGTGGCGGCCGGGATGGTGGTGGGGTCGAGCGCGGCAACGTCGGCGACGAGTGTGGCCGGCTCGAAGTCCCGTAGTACCGGGTCGCCGAGGTCGGCGTCGGTCCCTTCGAAGTGCCGTACCTGAATGTGGCCGACCGCGTCTCGTACGGCGGCGAGCCGGGTGGCGACCGGGTCGAAGCCACCGGCCAGTGCCCAGTACCTGTGGTCGGTGCCGGGCAGTTCGGTGACGGCGAGCACGGCGTGGGCGGGCGCGGCGTCCGGCAGTGCCACGACCGTCAGCCGGCAACCGAACCGGTGCGCCGCCTTGACCACGAAGGCGGTGTCGTCGTCGCCGGTCAGTTCCTCGTGGCTGATCGGGCGTGGGACGGACCAGCCCCGCATCGCGCTGATCAGCGCGTGGTAGGCGAGGGCGTCGGCCAGTCCCCGGTCGATCACCTCCTCGAGGCTGGCCGCGACGGCCGCACCGGCCGTCGTCGGCTCGGCCCAACCCTCGCCGTGGTGCCCGCCGAGCGGCAGTGCCAGCGCGGCGGGCACCCAGACCTCGTCGGATCCGCCGAGCACCCGGGCGGGTAGCCACCGTCGCCGCGCGTCGTCCGGCGCCGCGCCGGCCGCGGTGTCCAGCTCCGTCCATGGCACCGGGTCGGCGCCGCGCTCCCGCAGCTCAGCGGCGCAGGTGATGAGCGCTCCGGACGGATCGGCGTACCGGCTGGTGTGGTCACGGATCGCGGTACGGTAGGCGGTCAGCCGAGCGCCCATCACAGTGTGGACGTCGAAGGCGGTCACCTCGCGCGGGGCGTCCGGGCCGGGTAGGCGCAGCCGGGCCGTCTTCAGCGGTGCCTGTTCCAGCGGATCGTCGACGAACCGGGTGAAGACGCCGGCGTTCGGTGCCACCAGCACCTCGGCCCGCTGGTACGTCGTCTCGTCGTCGATGTCGGCGGGCGCCTCGGGGGTAGGCACCTCGACGTGCCGGCAGACCGGGCACGCCGGGTGGGGCAGCACCCGTTCCCGGGCGGACTCCAGCGTGGTCGAGTCGAGCAGCAGCACCCCGGTGGCGGTGTCCGCCGCGAGCGCACCGGTGAGTACCCGGAACAGTTCGAACGCGGCGGCGTTGCCCACCATCTGTCCGGTCACCTCGGGCAGCGCCGCCGGTGCGCCGACCGCGACGGCGAGTTGACGCCAGAACCGTGCCGACGTCGCCGGGTCGGCTGCGGCGGTGAGCCGAAGCTGGGCGCAGAGCCAACAGGGAGTCTGTCCGGACGCCACGATCGGCCCGATGGCCGTGCGTTGGGCGTCCCAGTGCACCGGTACCAGCAGCGGGCCGTCGCGGTGGCAGGTGCGGGCGAGGTCGGCCAGACGGGACAACCCGTCCGGACCGGTGCAGTAGATCACCGCGTCCGCGGCGGCGACCGTCAGCGCCCCGGAATGCACGGCCGCCTCGGCCGTGATCCCGTCGGCACGCAGCTCGGCCAGGTCGTCGCGGAGCGCCTCGACGTACCCGTGGGGATCGTCCTCGGGGTACAGGTCCAGGGTTACGCAGCCGTTGCGCAGCAGACCGCGGGCGGCCGCGAGCAGCGGTGCGCCACTACCACCCAGCGTCACCTGGGCCTGGTGGAAGCGCAGGAATCGGCCGGTGGGGTCGTCGGCGAAGTGGTCGACGAACTCGACCTGCGCGGCGAACCGCCGGGCCAGCGGCGCGGGCAGGTCCGTGCGGTCCCCCGCGTCCTTGGCGAAGCCCCGGGCGACCAACGCTCGGACCAGGGTGAGCACGGTCTGCCGCTGCCCCGGGTCGAGGGTGTCGGTGAGCTGCGCGAGAGTGTGTTCGCCGGTGAGGTACGGACTCAGCGACGTCAACCAGCGGAAGGCCGTCTTACCCTTGATCAGGAAGGCGGTGTCCGGTCCGCGCAGGTACGCGCCGGCCGGGGCGTCGAGGAAGACCACGTCGTGCCGCAGCTTCGGCCGCATTGCCAGCGTCTTCCCGGCGTCCGGCGACTCGCTCATCCACCGCTCCCATGCATCGACTTCGACCATCCAAAAGTGACTATATGCTGCCCATGATCTACTCGCCCGTCAACAAACTCTTTCGAAAAACGTAATGCACAAGGCAAATACCCGGCCGTGAGCTGCGGCCGAGAAAAAACGTGCGTTCAGCGCGCCGAAGGATCTTCCGTGCGTCGATGGACTCCGCTACCCTGTGGTGCGTCCGCGACTGCGGAGCGCAGGTCACGGGTGTCGAACTCCATCCAACCTGGATGCCGGACCGCGCGCCTTTCCGATGCCCGCCCCCGCCGGATGCCCCCACTCAACTAAGCGAAGGAAAGATAATTGGCGATGTGCAAGCAACCCTGCGTGGCGGCACAGGAAATCGTCCCACCAGATTTGACCCTTCGAGGAAATCGACGCAACCGGTCCTCATTGCCCGATTTTCCGGTTACGGCGTCCCGTTGATGGGTGCTCGTTTCGCCGCCGAACTGCATGAGGTCAGCAAGCGCTATCCCGGTGGGGTCACCGCGGTCGACGGGCTCAGCCTGCGGGTCCGCGAGGGTGAGGTGCTCGGCTTCCTCGGGCCCAACGGCGCCGGCAAGACGACCACGATGCGGATGCTGGTCGGGCTCGTGCGCCCGAGCGCCGGACGCATCCGCGTGCTGGGGCAACCACCCGGACGGCAACTCGCCCGCATCGGGGCCCTGATCGAGTCACCCACCTTCTACCCGCACCTGACCGGGCGGGACAACCTGCGCCTGGCCGCCCGGTACGCGGGCGTATCCGACGCCGCCGTCGACCGGGTGCTCGACCAGGTCGGCCTGAGCGCCCGGGCCGGCTCACCGTTTCGCACCTACTCACTGGGCATGAAGCAACGGCTCGGAGTGGCCGCCGCGCTGCTCAAGGACCCGAGCCTGCTGATCCTCGACGAGCCGACCAACGGCCTCGACCCGGCCGGCGTGGCGGAGATGCGGGAGCTGCTGCGCTCGCTCGGCCAGCACGGGCAGACGGTGCTGCTCTCCAGCCACGTGCTCGCCGAGGTCGAGCAGGTCTGCGACCGGATCGCGGTCATCGACCGGGGCCGGCTGGTCGCCGAGGGTACGCCGGACGAGCTGCGGGGCGCGCTGGGCACCGGCGTCCTGCTGATCGACGCCGACCCGATCGACACGGCGATCACCTGCCTGCGCGCCGACGACCGGGTCCGGGCGGTGGACCAGGTCGACGGGATGTTGCGGGTCAGCACCGATCCCGCCCTGGCCGCCGCGCTCAACCGCCGACTCGTCACCGCCGGTGTCGACGTCCGTGAGCTGCGGGCGCTGCGTCACTCGCTGGAGGAGGCGTTCCTGGAACTGACCGCGCCGGCCGCAGCCACGCCCGAGCAGGCCGAACAGGCAGCAGTGACGACGGGAGCCAACCGATGATCGCCTCGGTACGCGCCGCCTGGTTCGCCGACCGTCGCCGTCCCGCAGTGTGGACAGTCAGCGGTACCTGGACCCTGCTCGCCCTCGCGTTCGGCATCGGCATCCCGTACCTGGTGCACCTGTCGCTGGCCGGCGACCCGGAGCAGGCCGAGGCCGCCGAAACCCTGCTGGGCACCGTCCTGCCCGGCCAGCTGGTCACCACCGGCATCGGGCTGTTCCCGCTCTTCGGCGGGGCCATCGTGGTCATCCTCGGTGCCCTGGTCGTCGGCAACGAGTACCGCTGGGGCACGTTCAACCTGATCTTCACGCAGCGTCCCCGGCGGGAGCAGGTCCTGGCCGGTCACGCCGTCGTCCTGTGTGGTCTGACGCTGCTGGTCGCCGTGGTCACCTTCGCCGCGATGGCGCTTGTCACCGGGGTGCTGGCGATGGTGGAGGGGCGCAGCGCGGACTGGCCGCCGATCACGGACCTGGCCGGGGCGGTGGCCGCCGCCTGGCTGATCTGCACCGCGCACGCCAGCGTCGGCTGGTTCCTCGCGATCGTCTTCCGCAGCACCGCCACCGCGATCGCGATCGGTCTGGTCTGGACCCTGGTCCTGGAGAACGCGATAAGTGGACTGGCCCTGGTGCTGAGCCCGCTGGAGGTGCTGCAGAAGCTGCTGCTGGCACCGAGTTCCGGCGCGCTCGCCGGGGCGCTGGGGGCCCGGTCGCAGTTCGACGGCGGTACCCCCGGCGTGCTGGAATCGTCGAGTGCGGTGCTGCCGGCCGCGGTCCTGCTCGGATACACCGTGCTGATGTTCGGGCTCGGCAGTTGGCTGGCGGCGCGTCGCGACGTCAGCTGACCCGCCGGAAACGGAGGAACAGATGGAGTTCCTGCTCGCGTTCGCGTTGACCGGCCTGCTCGCCACCAGCGGCTGGATCGCCTACGCCGGGGTGCGCGGTTGGTCCCGGTTGCGGGACCGTCGACACGAGGTACGGCTGGCCCGCGCCCAGGCCGCCGCGGAGATCCGCCAGGCCGAGCTGCGTCAGGCCGAACTGGCCAACGAGACCTACCAGGACTTCGTCCGCCGCCATCCGCAGCGGTGACAACGGTGGCGACCCCGCCCGGGGTCGCCACCGTTTCTTCTCACGCGCGTCCGGACAGGTCCGGTCGCTCCTCGGCCACGGCCACCACCTCGGCGTCGACCACCACCTCGGTCACCGCCACCGCCTCGGCGTCGGCCGGCACCTCGGTCGCGGCCGGCGCCGCTGGCGACTCGTCGGGCACCGGCAGGCCGAGCCGCCGTACCGCCTCGTCGACAAGCGCCTCGCTTGTCGACCGCAGGTCGATGACGATGCCCGGCTCGTCCGGCCAGAGTGGTTCGAGTGTCGCGGTCTGCGAGTTGAGCAGGCTGGGCGGCATGTACTCGTGGGTACGCACCGACATCCGTTCCCGGATCACCTCGGTCGGGCCATGAAGGTGCACGAAGAACACCCCCGGCGGCCCCTGCCGCAGCAGGTCCCGGTAGGAGCGCTTGAGCGCCGAGCAGGTCAGCACGGTGGAGACGCCCTCCCGGTGCCGGGCGGTCATCCAATCGGCCAGGGCCTGCAACCACGGCCAGCGGTCGTCGTCGTCCAGCGGTATCCCGGCCCGCATCCGCGCCACATTGGCCTCGGAGTGGAACTCGTCGGCCTCGGCGAAGGCCAAACCGGTCCGCGCGGCGATCCCCCGGGCCACAGTGGTCTTGCCCGCGCCGGAGACCCCCATCACCACGATGTGCCGGGTCGACGGCTCACCAGTCATGGACCGTGCCGTCCTTGAGCCGGTTGAACGGCAGGTACGCGGGCTGGTAAGGGAACCGGGCGGCGGCCTCCTCGTCCAACTCGACCCCGATACCGGGCTGCTCCCCCGGGTGCAGGTAACCGTCGGTGAAGGTGAACGACTGACGGAACACCTCGTTGGTCAGCGGACCGTGGCGCATGTACTCCTGGATGCCGAAGTTGTGGATGGCCAGGTCCAGGTGCAGTGCCGCGGCCATGCCCACCGGGGAGATGTCGGTCGGGCCGTGGATGCCGGACTTGATCTGGTACTGGGCGGCGAAGTCGAGCAGCTTGCGCATGGCGGTGATGCCGCCGGTGTGGGTGACCGCCGACCGCACGTAGTCGATCAGCTGTTCGCGGATCAGGGTCTGGTAGTCCCACACCGTGTTGAACACCTCGCCGATGGCCAGCGGCGTGGTGGTGTGTTGGCGGACCAGCCGCAGCGCCTCCTGGTTCTCCGCCGGGGTGCAGTCCTCCAGCCAGAACAGGTCGTACGGCTCCAGAGCCTTGCCGAGCTTGGCGGCCTGGATCGGGGTCATCCGGTGGTGGCCGTCGTGCAGCAGCGGCAGCTCCGGGCCGAACTCGGCCCGCACCGCCTCGAAGACACCGGGCAGGTGCCGCAGGTAGGCGCGGGTGTCCCAGTCCTCCTCGGCGGGCAGCGGGGTGCGCTGGGCCGGCTCGTAGTCGTAGCGCTTGCCGCCGGTGCTGGGCTGGGCGGCCACCCCGTACACGGCGTTGATGCCGGGCACCGAAGTCTGCACCCGGATCGAGCGGTAGCCCTGCTCCAGGTGCGCACGGATGGAGTCGAACAGCTCCGGCAGGTCCCGGCCGGAGGCGTGGCCGTACGCCATGATGCCGTTGCGCGACGCACCGCCCAGCAGCTGGTAGAGCGGCATGCCGGCGGCCTTGGCCTTGATGTCCCACAGCGCGACGTCCACCGCGGCGATGGCGGCCATGGTGACCGGGCCACGCCGCCAGTACGCCGAGCGGTAGAGGAACTGCCAGGCGTCCTCGATGCGGTGCGCGTCACGCCCGATGAGCAGCGGCACCACGTGGTCGCGCAGGTACGAGGCGACGGAGAGTTCCCGGCCGTTGAGCGTGCCGTCACCCAGGCCGGTGATGCCGTCCGCTGTGGTGATCTTCAGTGTGACGAAGTTGCGGTCAGGGCTGGAAACGATGACGTCGGCAGCGACGATCTTCACGAGGGGTGCCTTTCTCGCAGTGTCAGCGGAGGGTGGTGCCGGCGGCGTTGCCGGTCAGCAGGGAAAGCTCGTCACGGCGGGGCAGACCCTCCCAGTCGCCGTGTGCGGTGACCGCGAAGGCGCCGAGCGCCACCGCGCGCCGCAGCCGGTCGCGCAGGTCCAGTCCGTCGAGGTGGCCGGAGAGGTAGCCGGCGGTGAACGCGTCGCCGGCGCCGACGGTGTCCACCGCGGTGACCGGCACCGCGGCGAGGTGCTGCGCGCCGTCGCGGGTGTACGCGCGGGCCCCGTCGGCGCCGAGCTTGACCAGCACGGTCTGCACGCCCCGGCCCAGCAGTTCGGCGACGACGCCGGCCTCGTCGGTGCCGGGTTCGGCGACCAGGTCCAGTTCGTCGACGGAGGCGATGACGATCGACGCGTACCCGGCCAGTGGGGTCAGCACGGCGCGGGCGGCCTCCCGGGACCAGAGCCGGGCCCGGTAGTTGACGTCCAGGGACACGGTGATGCCGGCGGCGGCCGCCTGCCGGGCCGCGAACACCGTCGCCTCCCGGGCGCTGTCGGACACCGCCGGGGTGATGCCGCTCAGGTGCAGCACCCGGGCACCGGCGGCGAGCGGTCCGGCGACGTCGTCGCAGGTCAGCGCGGAGCCGGCCGAGCCGGTGCGCTGGTACTGCACCCGGCTCAGGTCGGCGGTGCGCCGTTCCAGGAACATCAGGCCGGCGGGCCGGTCGGGGTCGCGGCGTACGCCGTCGGTGCCCACCCCCTCGGCCCGCAGTTGGCGCAGCACGAACTCGCCGAGTTCGTCGTCGCTGACCCGGCCCACCCAGGCGGCCCGGTGGCCGAGTCGGGCCAGCCCGATCGCCACGTTCGTCTCCGCGCCGGCCAGGTGCATGGTCAGCGGACCGCCGAGCGCCAGCGGGCCGGACGAGCGCAGCGACACCAGCGCCTCGCCGAGGGTGAGCGCTTCCACGGGCGCGGTCACCGTGGCCCCGCTTCGCGGACCGCCGCCCGGTACGCGCGGGCCCGTTCCCGCAGCGCGTCGAGGTCGCCGCCGGAGGCGGCGTCGCCCACCAGCGGGCCGCCGACGCCGACCGCGATCGCGCCGACCGCCAGGTAGCCCGGCAACTCGGCCAGACCCACCCCGCCGACGGCGACGAACGGGATGTCCGGGAACGGGTCGCGCACCGCCTTCAGGTACGCCGTGCCGCCCACCGACGCCGGGAAGAGCTTGACCACGCTGGCACCCCACCGGACGGCGGTGTACGCCTCGGTCGGGGTGAGCGCGCCGGCGGCGACCGGCAGTCCCCGACGGACCGCTTCGGGGATCGAGTCGACCACGGCCGGCGTCACCACGAACTGGGCGCCGGCCGCCGCCACGTCGGCCACGGCCGCCGGGGTGAGCACCGTGCCGGCACCGACCAGGGTGCCGGCGGGCGCGTCCGCCCGGATCGCCGCGATGGCGTCGAGCGCGCCCGGGGTGGTCAGCGCCACCTCGATGATCGACACTCCCTCGGCCAGCAGGGCGGTGCCGGTGGCGATCGCGGCGGCGGTGTCGGTGCCTCGGATGATCGCCAGCAGCCGCTGCGCGGTGAGTTCGGCGGTGAGCAGGTCGGTCATGGTCACCACTCCGCGTACGAACCGTCGACGTGTCGGAACATCGGGCTACGCCAGGCGTGACCCCGCTTGTCCGCCGCGCGTACCGCCTGCTCGTCGATCTCGATGCCCAGCCCCGGTGCGGTGAGGCGCTGGACGTACCCGTCGACGAAGGTCAGCGGCTGCTGGTCGACACAGTAGTCGAGCACCTCGGCACCGAGGTTGTAGTGGATGCCGATGCTCTGCTCCTGGATCAGGTAGTTCGGCGTGGCGAAACCGACCTGCAGGCAGGCGGCCAGGGCGATCGGCCCGAGCGGGCAGTGCGGGGCCAGCTGCACGTCGAACGTCTCGGCCAGCGCGGCGATCTTGCGTACCTCGGTGATGCCGCCGGCGTGCGACAGGTCCGGCTGGGCCACCGCGATGCCGGCCTGCAGCACCGGCAGGAACTCCTGCCGGTTGTAGAGCCGTTCCCCGGTGGAGACCGGGGTGGTGGTGGAGCGGACGAACTCCCCGATGAGGTGGGAGTTCTCCGGCACCACCGGCTCCTCCAGGAAGAACGGCCGGTACGGCTCCAGCAGCGGCGCGACCCGGCGGGCGTTGGCGAGGGTGAACCGGCCGTGGAAGTCCACGGCCACGTCCCGGTGCTCGCCGAGCACCTCGCGGGCGGCGGCGACCCGCTTGACCACCTCGTCGAGTTCGGCGACGGTGGCCAGCGGGCTCATCCGCCCGGAGGCGTTCATCTTCACGGCGGTCAGTCCCGCCTCCACGCGCGCGGCGATCTGGTCGCGCACCTCGCTGGGCTCGTCACCGCCGACCCAGCCGTAGACCCGGATCCGGTCCCGGACGGGTCCGCCGAGCAGCTGGTGCACGGGGGCGCCGTACCGCTTGCCGGCGATGTCCCACAGCGCCTGGTCCAGGCCGGCGACGGCGCTGGCCAGGATCGGGCCGCCCCGGTAGAAGGAGCCCTTGGTCATCACCTGCCAGTGGTCCTCGATGCGCAGCGCGTCCTGGCCGATCAGCAGTTCGCTGAGCTGTTCGACGGCGGTGCGTACGGTCTCCGAGCGGCCCTCGCAGGTCGCCTCGCCCCAGCCGACGATGCCGTCGGTGGTCTCCACCCGGACGAACAGCCAGCGGGGTGCGACCAGGAACGTCTCGACGCGGGAGATGGTGGTCATGGTGCTCAGCCCTTCGTCGCGCCTGCGGTGAGTCCGGAGACGATGTACTTCTGCACGAACAGCGCAATGATCATGATGGGCAGGGTGACCACTGTGGTCGCCGCCATCAGGCCGCCCCAGTCGATGCTCGCGTAGCCGACGAAGTCGAAGATCGCCACCGGCAGGGTCTTCGTGTCCGCGCCGGAGAGCACCAGGGCGAACATGAAGTTGTTCCACGAGAAGATGAAGGACAGGATGCCGGCGGTCGCGATGCCCGGCACCGACAACGGCAGGGTGACCCGACGGAACGCCCCGATCGGGGTCAGACCGTCGACCTGCGCCGCCTCCTCCAACTCGTCCGGCAGACCGTCGAAGAAGCCCATCATGATGTAGACGATCAACGGCAGCGAGACGAACATGTGGCTCAGGATCAGCACGCTGAACCCGCCGACCATGCGCAGGTTCGAGAAGACGTAGTACCAGGGCACCAGCAGCGAGACACCGGGGATGACCCGGGCCATCAGCACCACCAGCGCCGACTTGCGCATGTTGAACCGGCTCATCGAGTACGCGGCCGGCACGCCGAGCAGCAGCGACAGCACGGTCGCCGCGAAGGCCACCCAGAGGCTGTTGCCGATGAACTGGAGGTAGTTGGCCTGCTGCAGGACGGTGCCGTAGTTGTCAAGCGTGGGCGAGAAGATCAGGGCCTTGCTGGTGTCGTAGATGTCGACGTTTGTCTTGAAGGAGGCGGCCACCATCCAGACCAGCGGCGCCACCAGCGACAGCACGACGACGACCAGGGCCACCGTGCGGAAGATCCGGAATCCGAGACTCGTCTTCATCGGGCGGCCTCCTTCTTCTTGCGAGAGGTGAGGAGCCACATCACGCCGATGATGATCAGGAAGAACAGGATCAGCACCGTCGAGGAGAGGCCGTACTCGTTGTAGTCGAAGCTCAGGCCGTAGGCGTACACGTTGAGCGTCTCCACCTCGTTGAAGGAACCGCCGCCTCGCCCCTTGGTCGCGTAGAGGATGTCGAAGGTCTTCAGCGCGTCGATGCCGCGCAGCAGCACCGCGACGATCACGGTGGGCATCAGCAGCGGCAGGGTGACGTGCCGGAAGCGCTGCCAGGTGCTCGCGCCGTCGATCATCGCCGCTTCCTGCGGCTCGTCGGAGAGCGAGGTCAGACCGGCCAGCAGGATCAGCACCACCATCGGGGTCCACTGCCAGATGTCGATGAAGATCGTGGTGGGCAGCGCGCTGTTCTGCCCGGCCAGCCACGGCTGCGGGCCGATGCCGACCCAGCTGAGGATCTGGTTGGCCATACCGATGTTGGGGTCGAAGATGAGCCGCCACATCATGCCGACGGCCACCGGGGTGGCGACCAGCGGCAGCAGGATCGCGACCCGGACCCACTTCTCGCCCTTGAACGGACGCCACAGCAGCAGGGCGATCGCCATGCCGAGGACTACCTCGAAGAACAGCGCGGCACCGGTGAACGCGGCGGTCCGGCCCACGGCGGGCCAGAACCGGTCGGTGTCGGTGAGCACGTCCAGGTAGTTGCGCAGGCCGATGAACTCCGACTCGGCCCGAACCGACCCCGAGGAGTCGGTGAAGCTGAGGTAGATGGTCCAGCCCAGCGGGAAGATGATCAGCGCGGCGACGAAGGCCATGGCCGGGGCCGCGAAGAGCCACTTGCGATGGTCGTTGGCCCAACGCGCCCAGCCGGGCGTGTCAGGCATGACTCCGGCGCTGCGTGGCGTCCGGCTGGGTGCGGTTACAGCTGGCATCAGATCTCCGTGATGGGGAGGCCGGACGGGGGTGGCGGGGCTGTGCGCCCCACCACCCCCGTGCCCGGACTTAGCGGGCCTCGTCGTCCAGGAACTTCTGGAAGGCCTGGTTGGCGGCCTCGGCGGAGGCGGCGGCGTCCTTACCGGTGATGGCGTCGACGATCGGCTGACCGACGATCTCGCGGGCCTGCGCGACCCGCTCGACCACGGGCCGGTCGTGACCGACACCGTTGGCCAGGCTCACGGTGATCGCGTCGGCCATGTCCTTCGGGTAGGTGGCGATGCCCTCGGGGTTCTCCCACACGGAGGTGCGGGCGCCCGGCACGCCGGACTTCTGCTGCTCCAGGGTCTGCGCCTTACCGGCAGCCCACTCGATGAACTTCCAGGAGTTGTCCTGGTTCTTCGAGGCCTCGTTGACGGCCAGCGCCCAGGAGGGGACGTTGTACGGCTTCGAGCCGGCCGGGCCGGCCGGGAACGGCGCGAACCCGACGGTGTCGGAGACCTTCGACTTGGCCGGGTCGGTGGCGTTCTTGTAGAGCGAGTTCGCCTCGGTGTAGAAGGCGGCCTGGCCCTGGGTGAAGATCGCCATCGCCTCCGACCAGCTCATGTCGGTGCTGATGTTGGCCGGGCCGTGCTCACGCAGCAGACCGCCGTAGTACGCGTACGCCTGCTTGGCGGCGTCGGAGCTGACCGCGGACTTGCCCGCCTCGTCGACGAAGTCGCCGCCGAAGCTGAACAGGAAGCTGGAGAACTGGGTGACCGCGGCGGCCTTGCCGGTACGCGAGACGAAGCCGGCCACACCCGGGTTGTCCGCCTGGATCTTCGCGGCCTGGGCCTTGAGCTCGTCCAGGGTCTGCGGCGGGGCGCTGAAGCCGGACTTCTCCAGCAGGTCCTTGCGGTAGTAGAGCACCTGCTGCTCGGTGATGATCGGCACGCCGACCACCTTGTCCTCGTAGGTGGTGGTGCTCAGCGGCGCCGCCTGGATGTCGGCGAGGTCGAAGTCGCTGCTGCCCTTGGCCTTGTCGGTGAGGTCGGCGAGGTACTTGTTCTTGGCGAACAGCCGGCCTTCCTGCAGCGGGCGGTACATCATCACGTCGATGTCGCTGGAGCCGGCGTTCAGCTTGACGTTGTACTGGTCCGACAGCTGGTCCTCACCGAGCTGGGTGACCTCGACCTTGATGCCGGTCTCCCGCTCGAACTCCGGCAACGCCTTCCGGATGTTCTCGGTCCAGACATGGTTGACCAGGGTGACCCGCACGGTGTCGGAGGAACCGCTGTCGTCACCGCCACCGCAGGCGGACAACGTCAAGGCGGACACCATCGCCAGAGATATCCCGATTTTTGACCGACGTCCCACGTCCGTCTCTCCTTCTGTGTTGGTCGCGACCCCGGGGGGACGGGCACGACAACGGGTTTTTACATCCGCTTAACGTCCGGATGCTAGGCCGAAAAAGCAGACTTATACAAGGGGTACCTCGTACTGATATGATCCGTGACGTGATTGTGCCCTCACCGGGGGTTGCACCCGCACAGGCCGCCCCTGCCGAGGCCGGGCTGCACGGACGCGTCCTCGACCACCTCGGCACCGCCATCTGCGGCGGTGAGCTGGCGGCCGGCGCCGTGCTCAACATCGATGAACTGGTCGACCGCTACGCGGTGTCCCGCTCGGTGATCCGAGAGGTGCTGCGGGTGCTCGCGTCGATGGGGTTCATCGAGACGCGCCGCCGGGTCGGCGTCATGATCCGCTCAGCCGATCATTGGAACGTCTTCGATCCCCAGGTGATCCGCTGGCGGCTGGCCTCGGCCGGACGCATCGCCCAGATCCGCTCGATCACCGAGCTGCGTACCGCCATCGAGCCGCACGCCGCGTGGCTGGCCGCCCAGCGCGTCGACCACGACGACGCGAGCGAGCTGGTGGGGCTCGCCGCGAAGATGTGGGCCGCCGGCAAGGCCGGCGACGAGGAGCGCTTCCTGCGCCTGGACATCGAGTTCCATCAGCGGGTGCTGCGCGCCTCCGGCAACGAGATGTTCGTCAAGCTCCAGGACCTGGTCGCCGAGGTGCTCATCGGCCGGCATCACTACCACCTGATGCCGCACTACCCGCACGAGCAGGCCCTGCAACTGCACGCCGAGGTCGCCCAGGGGATCCAACGACACGACGGCGACAGCGCCCGCCGCGCCATGGTGCAGATCATGGAGCACGCGTTCGAGGAGATGTCGTCGATCTGGGAGCAGACGCTGCACGACCCGCACCTGGCCTGAACCAGGTCACTGCGGTCGGATCAGCCATTCCCAGGCCCGACGCAGGCCCAGCCGCACCGGGTCGTCGGACTCCTCCACCTGCTCGGCCGGCATGTCCGTACCCGGCTCGTGCAACTGCCCGGCCGGCACCGACAGCACCACACCCCGCTCGTGGAGTTCACCGATCTGCTCGCGGTAGGCGAAGCGGTGGGCATGGTGATCCCGGGTGGGTTCGATGATCACGCCGTGGAAGATGTCCTGCGGCTCGTCGGCGACGACATGCTCGACGACCCCGACGAACGCGCCGTCGGGGGCGTAGACCGGGACACCGGTGCCGAGGGCGAGGTAGGAGACCTTTGCACCGAGATCCGTCACTGTCACGCTCCTTCGGTACGCGTCGGCGACCGCCCGTCAGGTGAGAGGGCTGCCATACCCGCTGCCGCCCTGCGCACACGTCCACCGGGACCGCGCCGGACACCGAGCGGGCATACGATGCCGCGCATGGCGTTACTGCACCGGGCGGAGATCCGCCCCACCAAGCTCGAACTGTTGACCGCCTGGCTGCCCAGCCGTGGCTGGTACCAGGGGGACGCCGCAGCCGAGGTGGTGCGGGTGGCCGCGTACCGGTTCGACGACCCGGCCGGCGAGGTCGGCATCGAGACCCTGCTGGTACGCGCCGGGGCCGGCCCGGTGCACCAGGTGCCGCTCACCTACCGTGGTGCGCCGCTGCCGTCCGCCGACGCCTGGCTGATCGGCACCACGGAGCACTCGGTGCTGGGCACCCGCTGGGTCTACGACGCCTGCGCCGATCCGGTGTACGCCGCCGCGCTGGCCGACGCCGTCCTCGCCGGCACCGGGCAGGCCGAGGAGTACTTCGAGGTCGACGGCCACCGTGAGGTGCGCGCGCCGAACATGGAGATCACCAGCGACTCGGGCCGCATCGATGTGCCGACCGTCGGCGCGGTACGCCGGGTGGTGGACGGCACCCTGACCGTGATCGTCACCGACACGGTGGAGTTGACCCTCCTCCGCCGCCCCGACGCGACCGCCGGCGGCCCACCGGCCGGCGTGGGCGCTGCCACGCTGACCGGCGCCTGGGACGATGTCACCATGCCCCTGGCGTACGCCTCGGTGCGCTGACGCCCTCGTCCCTGGCGTCTTTCGGCGCGATGGTGCCCCCAGCGACAGGGCAGCCTCGGGCCCATCGATGCATACCGAGTATGCTCCGATCTCATGCGACACCACCCCGACCGCCGCAGCATCGCGCTCACCGCCGTACTCGGCGGGCTGCTGCTCGGCATCCTCGACTTCGTCTGGATCAAGTTCGTCCCCTTCCCCTTCGCCGACCTGGGCAACTCCAGTGCGGTCTGGGCGGTCGCCGCGTTCGCCTTCGGCTTCTGGGTCCGGACCGGCTGGGTACGCGCGGCCATCGGCGCCGCCGTCGCGCTCGTCGTCGCGGTCCCCGGCTACTACGCCGCGGCGGCGGTCATCCAGGGCGACGACTGGTCGGTGCTGTGGGCACCCACCTCGCTGCTCTGGATGAGCTTCGGGGTCCTCGCCGGAGTGGTCTTCGGCATCGGCGGTGTCTGGGCGCACGAGCGAGGATGGCGACAACCGGTCGGCATCGCCCTGCCCGGCGCGGTCCTGTTCGCCGAGGCCCTGATCGACGCCAGCCGGATCAACCACCCGAACTACGGCATCGACCCGCTCTGGAACGTTCTGATCAAGACCACGCTGGGCGTCCTGGTCGTGGTCGTCGTCGCCCGCGGCACCCGGGCGCGACTGCTCGCGCTGGCCACCGCACTCCCCCTGGCTCTCGTCGGCTTCGTGGCCTTCCGACTGGCCGGCTTCGGCGCCTGACCCGAGACCACCCCACCGCATCGACTCGCCCCGCTCAACCGATCGCGACCGGACGAACACGGCGGCGCGAGGCCGGCGGCGACGCCGGCCACCCTGCTGTCCGGTGCGGTCGTCAGTCGGTGAACGAGGTGAGATCCAGTCGGGCCAGGCGGTCCGGGTCCGCGATCACGTCGATCTCGGCGATCAGTCCGGCCGAGACGGTGAAGGCCATCACCGACAACGGCCGGCCGGCTGCGGTGACCACCACACCGGCGCTGCCGTTGATCACGGCGGGCCGGGCGAACGGGGAGAACCGGCCGAAGGTGACGGCCTGGGCGGCGACATCCCGGGCCCCGGTGAGCACGGTGGTGTGCCGGGTACGGGCCACGCCACCGTCGGAACGAAGCACCACGTCCGGATGCAGGACCCCCACCAGCGCGTCGAGGTCACCGTGGCGGGCGGCGGCGAGGAAGGCGTCGACCACCTGCCGCTGCCGGGCCAGATCGGCGTCCGGTTGGGGGACCTGGCCGCGTACCCGTCGGCGGGCCCGGCTGGCCAGTTGCCGGGCCGCCGTCGGTGACCGGTCGATCATCGGCGCGATCTCGTCGAACGGTACGGCGAACATGTCGTGCAGCACGAAGGCGAGCCGTTCCGCCGGAGTGAGGGTGTCCAGGACCACCAGCAACGCCAGCCCCACCGAGTCGGCGAGCACGGCGGCGTACTCGGGATCGTCCGGGCCGGCCGGTGCGACCACCGGGTCGGGTACCCGCACGTCCAGTGGCTCCTCGCGACGACGCCGACGGCCGCGCAGCGTGTTCAGGCTGACCCGGGCGACCACCGTGGTCAGCCAGGCGGCGAGGTTGTCCACCCCGTCGACGTCGGTACGGGACAGCCGCAGCCAGGTCTCCTGCACCGCGTCGTCGGCCTCGCCGAGCGAGCCCAGCATCCGGTAGGCCACCGCGTGCAGGTGCGGCCGATGCTCCTCGAACCGCTCGGCCAGCCCGGTGCGCCCGTCCATGTCGATCCCTTCGCCGGCCACACCGACTGGTCGTTAACAAGGGGCCCTTCCTCTACCGCAGGCGTTAGGAAGGGGCCCTTCCTAACGCTTCGACCCCACCGCGCGCCCCGACGTGACCGCTGGGTGATCCAGCTCACCCGGCGGTCACGTCGACCGGTGGGGCGGGGTCGAGCCGGTGAAGCCACGAACGGTAATCGACCGCGAGCGCACTGCCCGGTCCTGGCGCAGGGAGAACGTCGTGCATCCACCGATTCTCGTCACCGGCGGCACCGGCACCCTCGGCCGACTGGTCGTCCCACTGCTGCACGAGGCCGGCCACCGGGTTCGGGTCCTCAGCCGTCACGGCGGGGCGCCCTCCCCCGGCGTCACCCACGTCACCGGAGACCTGGCCACCGGGGAGGGCGTCGACGCGGCGGTCCGCGACGTGCAGATCGTGCTGCACCTGGCCGGCGGCCAGAAGGGCGACGACCAGCTGGCGCGCACCCTGGCGCGGGCCGCGCGGCAGGCCGACGTACGCCATCTGGTGTTCGTCTCGGTGATCGGAGCCGACCGGGTGCCGCTGGCCTGGCTGCGGACGAAACTCGCCGCCGAGCAGGCTGTCTCCGACTCCGGCGTGCCGTGGACGACGCTGCGCGCCGCCCAGTTCCACGAGCTGACCCTCACCCTGGTCCGCAAGATGTCCGCCCTGCCGGTGATCCCGGCACCCGGCGGGATGCGGCTGGAACCGGTGGACGGCCGGGAGGTCGCCGCCCGGCTCGCC
This sequence comes from Verrucosispora sp. ts21, assembly GCF_002879555.1. Lineage (NCBI taxonomy): Bacteria > Bacillati > Actinomycetota > Actinomycetes > Micromonosporales > Micromonosporaceae > Micromonospora > Verrucosispora sp. ts21. The sequence continues at coordinate 26,640 of NZ_PNOZ01000027.1, forward strand.
GCGCTGGCCCTGGCCGCGCCGGCCGGCCTGGTGCCCGACCTGGCCGGCCCGCAGGTGTACGCGCTGGGCGAGCTGATCCGCAGCTACCTGCGGGCCACCGGCCGACGTCGGCTGCTGATGCCGGTACGGATACCCGGCAGCGCGGGTCGCGCCTACCGGCAGGGGGCGAACCTGAGCCTGCCCGGCGCGACGAGAGGCACCCGCGCCTGGGGGCAGTTCCTCACCGACCAGGTCGGACACCCGGCGTCGGCCTAGAAAGGGCCGGGCCCGGTCGGGATACGGGGGTCTCCCGGCCGGGCCCGGCCGCGTGCGCCACCGGCTCTACAGGCGGGTCGGCTGCACCGGGAACGACGCGTAACGGGGCAGGTCGGTGTCGTCGAAGTCGAAGGCCAACTCGTTGACCACCTCGACGACGCCGCTCACCCGGGCGGCGAGCCGTCCCGCGATGTCGACCGCGGAGCGCCGGTCCAGCCGACCGGTCATGGTCACCACGCCGTCGCGTACCTCGACCCGGACGGCGCCCTCGCGTACCGCCAGCACCCGACGCAGCACCTCCTGCACCACGTCGTGGCGGATGTCCGCGTCCGGGCGCAGGTGCACCCGCAACAGGTCGGAACGGGTCACGATGCCGACGACCCGACCCAGGTCGTCCACCACCGGCAGGCGTTTGACCTGCTCACGGTCCATCAGCTTGGCCGCGGCGACCAGGGAGGTGTGCGGAGACGTGGTCACCGCCGGGGTCGTCATCAGCTCCCGAGCGTTGTCCGCCTCACCCTTGCGGCGCGACCTGCGCTGCCGGGCGCCCTCGAAGACCCGCCGCTCGTGCGGCTCACCCATCCACTCCACCTTGTGCAGCAGGTCCGCCTCGGACACGACGCCCAGCACGTGCCCGAAATCGTCCACCACCGGCACGGCGCTGACCCGCCGCTCGGCAAGCAGATCGACGATCTGCCGGTACGGCGTCTGCTCCACCACCGTGGCGACGTCCCTGGTCATCACGTCTTCCACCTGCCAGGCCCGCATCACGACCTCCTCTGTAAGTCTTGCGAATCCACGCTATGCCGGGGACGGTCGGGCAGGTCAGTGCTGCCCGACCCGCCTCGACAGGACCTCTGGCCCACCCCACCCAGGCCCACCGGGCGAGCAGCTGGGGTGGGCCGTGCGCGGGGCAGCACCCAGCGCGACCGGTTGATAACGTGACGGCGACCTCGCCTCTGGCGACCGGCGATGTCCCGGGAGGTTCGCATGTGGGCGGACGAGGCCGCGCTGGACGCGACGCAACGCCGGCTCGACGAGTGGGAGGCGTCGATAGCCGACCGGGCGCAGCGGGCGCGGGCCCTGTCGGCACGCGTCAGCACCCTCACCGGCACCGCCCACGACGCCGACCGCAGCGTCGAGGTCACCGTCGACTCGGCAGGCCAACTGGTCGACCTGCGTCTGGACGAACGGATCCGCCAGCAGTCCGCGGCACGCACCGCGCGGCAGGTGCTGGCCACCACCCGAGCCGCGCAGGCCGACCTGCTGCGCCGCATCACCACGGCGACCACCGAGACCCTGGGCGACGACGACCCGGCCGGGCCGGCGCTGCTGAACTCCTACCGCCGCCGCCTGACCGGGCAGGACGCACCGGATGCCGACCGGTGAGCACATCCAGGTCGACCCCGACGACCTGGTGACCCATGCCGCACGCCTCGACCGGCACGCCGACACCCTCGACACCGCCCGACAGGCCGGGCAGCACGTCCGGCTCAGCGCCGACGCGTACGGTCAACTCTGCGCGATCATGCCCACGCTGCTCGACGGCCTGCAACGAATCCTGGTCGACGGCATCGGCACCGCCGCCACCTCGGTCCGCGACACCGCCGGCCGGTTACGCACCAGCGCCGAGAACTACCGGGCCACCGACACTCGTGCCCAGCACAGCCTGGATCGGGTACGGAACGCCAGGTGACCGGCAACCCGCTCGTCGCCGCCCCGGTGCACACCGGGCCGAGCGCGTGGGCGGGGGTCTGGATCCTCGAGGACATCGAACTGATCCACCAGGGTGTCACCACCGGCAGTTGGATCGACGGCACCCTCGGCGTGGTCAGCGCCGGCCTGGACGCTCTCGCGTTCGTCTCCGACCCGGTCGGCGCGCTGCTCCAGTACGGCATCGCCTGGCTCATCGAACACGTAAAACCTCTCAGCGAAGCCCTCGACTGGCTCGCCGGTGACCCGGCCCAGATCACCGCACACGCCCAGACCTGGCGCAACGTGGCATCGTCGCTGCGCGACGAGGCCGCCACGCTGGCCCGCGACGTCACCACCGACATCGCGGCCTGGCAGGGCGAGGCCGCCCGCGCCTACCGTGCCTGGTCCACCGAACAACGCCAGGCCCTCGCCGGCCTCGCCCAGGGCGCCGACGCGATGGCCGCCATCACCGAAGGCACCGCCGGCCTGGTCGCCGCCGTCCGACTGCTGGTCCGCGACGCCATCGCCACCTGCGTCTCCCGCCTCATCGTGTACGCCACCGAACTCATCGCCACCGCCGGCCTGGCCACTCCCCTGGTCGTCGAACAGGCCACCACGCTGGTCGCCGCATGGGCTGCCCGCATAGCCCGACTGCTGCGCGGACTACTCAACAGCCTCCGCCACCTCATTCCCACCATCCGCCGCCTCGGCACCCTCATCGACCAGCTCAAACAAGCCCTCGCCCGACTCCGCAACGCGCCACCTGGAGGCCGACGATCGCCGGAGGAGAGCCCGCGCGGACAACGCCAGCCCGACAGCGAGCCGAGGCCTCCCGATTTCGACCCAGGCAAGCATCGGGGTGCGCTCGGAGACGATTTCCGTCCAGGCACACAGGATCCTCACGGCCTGTTCGCCGCCAAGGAGCGGCACGTCGCCGACCGGCTCGGCGCCGAGGGCATCATGGTGCATCCGCGGGAGCGCATCGACGACATCGAGTTCCAGAAGAACCCTGATGCGATGACCCGTGCCGGTCCTGATGACCCGGGTGTGGTGACCGAGCTCAAGAGCCTCAATCAGGCCAGCAGTGAAGCCGTCCGACGTAACATCCTGACTGCCGGCAAACAGCTGGAACAAGAAGGTGGCGGCGACGTGGTGATAGATGGTCGGGCGGTGGGTCTCACCGAAGATGAGGCGCGCAGAGGGTACGCCCGAGCGGTTGGACATCACCGGCAGCACGGCACTCCGCTACCGGATCGCGTCCAGATCATCCTCGGCGAGGATCGGATCCTCACTCTGCCCGACGGGCCACGGTGACGCCGTGTCGGTCCAGGAGCAGATCTTCATCAACGCGGACTCCTCGCCGGATGAGGTCGCCGAACAGCTTGCCGCCTCGCTGAGCATGCGCAAGTTCGCCGGCAGCAAGGGTGGCGTCTACGTGAGCCGTCCGGCCCGGTGGGGTGTTTCCGGCGGCAAGGAGGTTGGCGGCGAGGTCGCGGACAACTACCTGGCAGACGCACAGGCGAGCCAGGCGGAACAGTCACTGTTGGACGGCTATCAGATCCTGTGGGACTTCGGGTATACCGGCCGGGACCGCGACATCCAGTTGGCGGAGGCCCGGCTGGCGTTCACCGAACTGGCCGCGTCGGCGTTGTGGCCGGCGGCGCTCATTGCCGGCCTCGACACCCTGATCGCGGCCTGGGATCCCGTACTCGGCCTCACCTGGTTCCCGCCCGGCACGACACCAGACGCCGATAGTCGACAGCTCTGGTACCGCTACTTCGAGCGCTTAGCCCAGCCGCACACGTGACCACGCCAGGCCGATAGTCCGGGTGACAATGATCGACTCCGTTTCGCCGTAGTGGCGGCTTCCGGCTGGGGCGTACCCCGCCGTTTCGGCGATACGGCGACGCGGGTTCCTCAGCTCAGGATGATGGGGTTGCTGAGGGCGGCCATCTGCCGGTCGGGATGGCGTACCTCGACGCGGACGAAGGACGTTTCGTCCGCGTTCGTCCGCCACTGCGTGACACCCGCGCCGTCGTCGGGCAGCGCATGGCGGTGCACGACGCCATGCTCGGTGTGCAGGGTGATCGTGCCGGACGGCACACCGCAGACCTGCACCCGTACCGCGATGGGCTCGCCGTCGGTGACCAGGTGCTCGCCCACTCCCCCTGACCGGTTCGCGGCGGTGGCGGTGACGTCGAGGGTGACGGCGGCCGACTCGGCGATCCAGCTTCGACCCGCGCGGACACCGGCCAGCACCGCATCGCAGCTCAACTCCTCGGTGTGGACCACTGTGTGCGGCGTACCGAGCTGACCGGCGAGGTGGGCGTCGCTGTTGCCCACGACCGGTAGCCACTGTCCTTGACGGATATCGCTGGCCAGGCTGCGTCCCCATTCGGCCAGGGCCGCCTCGTTGTCGGCGTTCCACGGCAGGTCCGATGCCCAGCGCCCGTTCCACACCTCCACCGCGTCGAACCAGTCGTACGGGTACATCAGCGTCCCCGATGGATACGGCGCGTGCGGGTGCGCCGCCACACACAGTCCACCGCTGCGGCGTACCTGATCCAGGTGTTGGCCGATCACCTCGTCCCGGACGCCGTACCGCCACTCGACCGCCTGCTCGGGGGCGAGGCCCAGGGCGAGCCAGTGGCCGGTGCGGGTGGTGACCTCCTGACCCAGGATCACCAGCAGGTCGTCATCGGCGTACGGCCCCCACTCGGCGTGCCCGGCGGCCGTGTTGTGCTCGGTGGTGGCGATGAAGTCGAGCCCGAGCGTACGGGCTGCGGCGGCAAGGTGAGCGGGCGTCAGGTCGGCACCCTGCGACAGCAGCGAGTGCACGTGCAGATCACCCCGGTACCAACCGGGCCCTCGGCCCGCCGCCCGTCGAGGCGGATAACGCGACTGCGCGACGTCGGACATCGACGTCCACACTATCCGTATCGCTGAATCGCGTCCGGCTCCCCCTGAGCCGACGCGCATCCTCACGGTGATCGATTCCGTTTCGCCGGCATGGCGGCGTCCCACCGCTGCGCACCCCGCCGTTTCGGCGATACGGCGGACACCTGCCACCTCCTACCCGGGTAGGAGGGGCGGCCAGACCTGCGGTCGCGGTTGGGGCCTGTGGTCGGGCGCGCTGGAGCACGCCGCCGAACAGCATCGACAGCATGACTGCTACCTATCGACGCCAGGGAACGGCCTGGCACCGTCCACTGTTGATATTCGTCTGGGCGATGGCGGGCCTCGCCGTCGTCTCCGTCGTCGGCGTCGTCGTCGACGGGCGGGTCCTGACCGGTGTGCCGATCTGGCTCAAGCCGTTGAAGTTCGCGGTGTCCTTCGTGCTGTACGGCGTGACGCTGGCCTGGCTGCTCTCCCTGCTGCGCCGACGCAGCAGGGTCGCGGAGTGGACGGCCACCCTCATCGTGGCGCTGGGGGTGGTGGAGATGGCCATCATCGTCGGTCAGGTGTTGCGGGGTACGACCAGCCACTACAACGTGAGCAGTTCGTTGAACGCGATGCTGTGGATGCTGATGGGTGTGGCGATCATGGTGCTGTCCGTGGCGCACCTCGTCCTCGCGGTGGTGGTGCTGCGGCAACCGATCGCCGACCGGGCCGGCCGGTACGCGATCGGGCTGGGGTTGGGGTTGGCGCTGCTCGGCATGCTGGTGGCGACCCCGATGGTGATGGCCGGTGACGGTTCGGCGGCCGAGGGAATCGCCGGGGCGCACAGCGTGGGGGTGGTCGACGGCGGTCCCGGCCTGCCCCTGGTCGGTTGGAGCAGCACCGGCGGGGACCTGCGGATCGGCCACTTCGTGGGGCTGCACGCGATGCAGGTGTTGCCGATCCTGGCGGTGCTGCTCGGCCGGTTCGGCGGTGGCCGTCTCAACGGGCGGACACGAGCGCGGCTGCTGGTCGTCGCGGGTGGCGCGTACGGCGGGTTGACGCTGCTGTTGACCTGGCAGGCGTTGCGCGGGCAGGCGCTGCTGCGGCCCGACGCGCTGACCCTGGGCGTCGCGGCGGCACTGCTCGTCGCCACCGTGGCGGCCGCCGGCCTGGTGGTGGCTCGTGGTCGCAAACCCGAAGTGGCGTTGGCGGCGTGAGCGGGCGCAGCATCAGGTGCGGCGGGCGCCGGGACGGCGTCCGGGAGGAAGGGGCGCAGACATGACCGAGGTGCTGTTCACGCTGACGTTCGCGGTGGCCGCGCCGTTCTGGGCGTTGATGATCCTGGCACCGAAGTGGTCGGTGACCGCTCGGATCATCGCCTCACCGTGGATCGTGCTTCCCGGCCTGGTGATCTACGCGGTGCTGGTGCTGCCCGCGCTCGGTGAGGTGCTGCCGGCGGTGGCGTCGCCGTCCCTGGATGGGGTACGCGACCTGCTGGGTGAGGCGGACGGCGCGGCGGCGGGCTGGGCTCACATGATCGTGTTCGATCTGTTCGTCGGTCGGTGGGCGTGGCTGGACAGTCGGGAGCGTGGGGTGCCGTCGCTGGTGATGGCACCGGTGCTGCTGTTGACGATCCTGCTCGGGCCGCTCGGCCTGGCCGCGTACCTGATCATTCGGGGCAGGTGGACGCCACGCCCGGCCGGCGCGGAGGGCTAGGGTGACCCCCGTGGGGTGGGTGGGACGGCTGTTCGACGCGCGGGACAGCTTCGCGCGGATGCTCCTGCTCGACCTCGCGGGCCTCGGCTACCTGATCTTCGGTCCGCTGGGTGGCGACCGACCGGGGATCACCCAGTGGGTCCTCGCGGTGATCGCGTTCTCTCTCGGTCTGGTGTTGCACCGCCGGCCCCTGGTCAATCTGGTGGTGCAGACCGCGCTGCTGGCCGTGGCGATCCCACTGCTCGACGACGTCACGATCAACCAGGTCGGGGCCAGTTGGGCGTTGCTCGAACTGACCATGCGCGCCACGAGCACCCGCACCGTCTGGTTGGCCGCGACGGGGGTGGCGGCGGTCGCCCTGACCAACTCGATCGGCGAGCCGCTGCCCCGTTTCCTCTCCGGCGTGGTCGGGCTGCTGCTGGAGGTCGGCGTTCCGCTGCTGCTCGGCCTGGTGGTGCGCACGACCCGTGAGTTGACCGCGCAGGCGCAGCAGCGGGCGGCGGAGGAGCAGCGCCGCCGGGAGTCGGAGGCCCGGGCCGCCCGCGCCGACGAACGCAGCGCCATCGCCCGCGAACTGCACGACGTGGTCGCGCATCACGTGGCGTCGATGGTGCTGCGAGTCGGCGTGGCCCGGCACGTCATCACCGACCTGGATCCGCGGGTGGACGCGGTCTTCGGTGACGTGCACGCCACCGGCACCGCGGCCCTGGCCGACCTGCGCCGGCTGGTCGCGGTGCTGCGCGACCCCGATGCGGTACGCGGCGACGCGGCGCTGACCGCGATCGAGCCGTCGGCGCTGCCCGCTGCTCTGAGTGCGGCGGTGGACCGGGCTCGGCAGGCGGGGATCACCGTGGAGGCCGACATCGACCCGGCGATCGGCGCGATCGACGCGGTGCGGGGCCTGGCGGTGCTGCGCCTGACCCAGGAGGCGCTGACCAACGTGGCCCGGCACGCCGGCCCGTCGGCCGTGGCCCGGCTGACCGTACGGATGCGTGACGGGGCCGTCCACTGGGAGGTGGTGGACGACGGGCGTGGCCCGGTCCCGGCTCCGGTGCCGGCCGGCGGCGGCCACGGCATCCCGGGGATGCGGGAGCGGGTCGAGGTGCTCGGCGGCCGGTTGGCGGCCGGACCGGTCGAGGGTACGGGCTGGCGGGTGCAGACCGTCCTGCCCGCCGCGTCGGAAGAGGTGTCATGATCCGGGTCCTGCTCGTCGACGACCAGCATCTCATCCGCGCCGGCCTGCGGATGCTCTGTGAGTCCACGCCGGACATCGAGGTGGTCGGCGAGGCCGACAACGGCCGCGAGGCGATCTCCCTGGCCACCCGGCTGCGCCCGGACGTGGTGGTGATGGATCTGCGGATGCCGGGCGTGGACGGGATCACCGCGACCAGCCGCATCCTCGCCGACCGGCCCGCCACTCGAGTGCTGGTGTTGACCACCTTCGGCGACGACGACCACCTTTATCCGGCGTTGACCGCCGGAGCCTGCGGTTTCCTGCTCAAGGACGCACCCCCCACCGACCTGCTCGACGGCATCCGTCGGGCCGCGGCCGGGGACAGTCCGTTCAGCCAGGAGGTGCTGCGCCGGCTGGTGCACCGGGCGGTGCACGCCCGCACCGCGTCACCGGAGCCGGTCGGTGGGCTCTCTGCCCGCGAACAGGAGGTGCTGAGGTTGGTCGCCGAAGGGCTGTCCAACGCGGAGATCGCCGAGCGGCTCCACATCGGCGTCACCACCGTCAAGACGCACATCACCAGCCTGATGACCAAGACCGGCAGCCCGAACCGGGTACGCCTGGCGCTGTTCGCCCACGGCGTGTGAGCAGCGTTGCGGAATCCTGACGGCGGTCAGGCCCGGCGGGCCTGGGCGGGCCACAGGACGGTGGTGGGGATGCCGCGCTGCCGGGCTGCAGCGACGGTCCGGTCCGTGGCGGCCGCGTGGCAGCCCGGTGAGCCGTCCCAGACCGCCACCAGACACTGCACCCGACTCAACAGTTCCTGGTTGGCGGCCAGGTAGGCGGCGGTGCCGGAGTGCTGGTGCCCGGTGTGGATGACCGTGCTGGCCCGCGCCAGCAGCTCGTCGAACTCGGCCCGGCGGGCGGCGGTGATCGTGTCCCGGTAGTCGGCGGCGGGCAGGATCACCTCGTACGTGCCGCCGGTGGCCAGGACCACCCGCGCGAAGATCTGGTCGGTGCCGTCGGCCAGGCAGGTGACGCCGTGCACCGGTCGGTCGCTGAGCCGGTGCAGTTCGGCCCGCAGCGCGTCGGCGATCGGCCGTACGCTGCCGGGGGTCAGGTGGATGTGGCCCGCGACGCCGACGCGCAGCGGGCCGTGCTCACCGGCCATCGGCTGCTCCCGGCCGTGGGGCGGGCACCGGAGTGGTCAGCCGGATCAGCTCGAATCCACTGTCGGACAGCACATCCGGCAGGGCCCGGATCTCCTCGCGGTTCTGTTCCTGCACGGCGGGGCTCAACTCGTCCCACGGTCGAAGTTCGGGATGCCGTTGGCGCAGATCGTCACGGGGCTCACCGTACGTCCAGCCTTCCGTGCGCCGTTCCTGGCACCACCGTTCGTGTTCGAGACGCGCCAACTGTTCCACGCGTTCCGCGATGGCCTGCCCGGCGGCCGAGGCGTCGCCTGTGTGTCCGTGCCGGGGCGCGACGACGCAGCCGAGGTTGAGCAGCTTGGCGGCGATGTCCTGGACGTGGCTGCGGTTGGCGCGGCGCAGCGACTCGGGCAGCCGGGACCAGTGCACCATCGCGGGGGCGTCGCCGAGGCGTACGCCGGCCCGCTGCCGGGCGTGCAGGTAGCGCTCGTGGATCTGCTGGGCCAGTCGTTCGGTGAGGTCCTCGGCGATGAGTTCGGCCTCGCAGGCGTGGGTGAGCACCGGGTACAGGCACAGTTTGCCGTGCACCTCGTCGAGCAGGTCGTGCCGGGAGTCGCCGTGGAAGGCGGCGGCCAGCGCGGCCTGCCGGTAGACCGGCACGAAGACGGTGCTGCGGGTGCCCTGCCAGAGCGCGGGAGTGTCGAGTGCGAACTGCAGGCCGCTGTCCTCGTCCGGCAGGCAGATGTAGATGCGGTCGTAGCCGCCGGCGGTGAACTGGGCCAATCCGGTCAGCTCGTCGACCTCCCGGTCGTACGTCGACACCTGGCAGACGGTCCGCAGGAACGGGTAGCGGGCGGCCACGAGCGCGAACTCGGCGCGGGCGTCCGGGGCCACCAGGTCCACCCGCAGCGGCGCGGCGGCCAGGTTCGAGCGGGTGTGCTGGGCCCGCCAGTGCCGGGCCGTCTCCACCAGCAGGGCGCGACGGAAGCTGCCGTTGCCGGCGATGAGGACCGTGGCGGTGCGGTCCCGGGTCGGACGCAGCGGATGGTGTCGGTGCAGCGCCCGGGCGGCGATGTCGTCGACGTGGAAGTAGTCCAGTCGCAGCCGGCTGGAACCGGCGGCACCGAGCCGCCGGGCCTGCAACGACAGGCACATTTCCGGATCGTGGACCTGGACGTAGACCCGGGGCGGGTTGCGCCGGTCCTGGATCAGCCGGCTGGCGGCGTTGGCGATCGCGTGGTTGAGGTCGTCGTCGTCGGTGCAGGCGTAGATGGTGTGTGCCCGGGGCAGACCGGCGCCGCGCAGCACCTCGACGCTCGTGGGGTCGCCGATCACCCCGAGGTAGCGGCGTCGGCGGTATTCCAGCGGCCCGAACGCTTCGGAGCGCACCACGACCACCCGCTCACCGTCGGCGTAGAGCCGGTCGGCGAGCATGTGGGCGAACTGGGAGTCACCGCAGACCAGGGCGTGCCCGCTGGCCCGGCGGGCCCGCAGCCGGCGGATCTCGGCGGCCAGCAGCAGCCGGGCCGCCTCGGCGACGGCGAGCAGGGTGAACAGCGGGGCGACGAAGCGGGCCACCTGCAACTGCCACGGGTAGGGGCCGGAGTTCTCGAAGGGCTCGGCACTGAGGACGAACAGTTGCAGCGTGTAGTAGAGCACGTCGTAGGAATCGTGGATGGTGTCCGGGCGTTCTGTGCGCAGCCGGTCGAACCCGATCCCGCCGAGGACCAGGGCGACCACGCCGATGATTCCGAACACGACCCGCAGCCACCAGGCGGAGGGGCGGGCGAAACCGGCGGACGGGTACGTCATCGCAGGGTGCCCTCCTCAGGAGGGCCGTACGTGCCGGAACCGGTGGGGTGGGGCGGCCACGGTCGGCATCCCGACCAGCGGACTGAGCCCATGGGCCAATGGTATTTGACGCAGTCGATCGCCAGAGCGTTCGGCAGACCCGCCGATCGGCTCTTTTTTGCAGGTGAGCCCGTTCTGAGCTCGTTCGAGGGTCCGCCTGGATGGCTACCGAGGGCTACGATTTGAGGACGTTCCGGTGGCGGTGTACGGGGAAATCCGACCTCCGGCGTGAGACTGCCTGGTGCCCAGAGCAGAGCTACCGGAGGATCAGGGCAATGGACGCAATCGAGGATCCGCCGGCGGTCGACCCGGTCAATCCGTTCTCCCCGACGGCAGTGGCCCGAGTGACCGAGGGCGGTGCGCTCGCCACCACCGTGGTCACGGTGGCCATCCGCGACGCCCTCGCCCACCTGGACAACTACCTGACCACCGGCAACGGTGGGACGGTGGCGGTGGTGGGTGACTACGGCACCGGCAAGACACACCTCGCGGCCGAGTTGCTGGCCCACGCCCGGCGCGGCACCACCGGGACGGTGCAGGCCGTGTACCTCGACGCGCCCGCCGACACCTTCCTGTCGCTGAGCCGACGGTTCCTGGGTCGACTGTCCCGTGAGGCGGTACGCGCCCTGGTCGACGACTACCGAGCGGAGTCGGCCGACGTACCGACAACAGCCGGTGAGCGTACGCAGCTGCTCGCCGAGCGGCTGCGGGTCGAGCTGGCCGAGGTCACCGCCGACCACTCCGTCGGCACGGTGCTGGCGATGCTTGTCGATCCGGCCACCGAGACGGCGGCCTGGGATTGGCTGATGGGTTACCCGCCGGGGCCGGCACTGGTCAGCGCCGGCGTCACCGCGCGGACGGATGTGGAGTCCGGCGCGGTGGAGACGATGGGCGTGCTGGCGCTGCTGCTCGCGCGCCGACACGACCGCTATGTCCTGGTGCTTGACGAACTGGACAAGATCCTGTCCACCGCCGGACGGCCGGGCGACGAGACGTCGGCCCGGTTCTCCCGTCTGATCGGCGTCTTCACCTCGGCGGGCGCGCTGCTGGTGATCGCCGGGCTGCCCGAGTTGCTGCACCTGCTGACCCCGCAGGTGCGCCAGCGGATCGGGCCGATCGTGCGGATGTCCGCGCTCACCGCGCAGGACGTCCGCGACTTCATCCGGCAGAGTCAGCTGCGGGCCTTCGGCCAGGCCAGACTGGCGCCCTTCACGGTGGAGACCACCGAATACCTGACCAACCTGACCGACGGGGTGCCGCGTCGACTGATCCGGCTGTGCTACCACCTCTACCAGCGGGCGATGCAGGACGGCACGCAGGTCACCCACCGCATGGTCCGGGAGGCGGTACGGGTCCAGTTCGATCTGGCCAGCCGGCAGGACGTCGCCGCCGACGTGCGGCGGGTGCTGACCCAGGAGGGCTGGTCGTACCAGCGGGACCACCTGATCGGTTCGCTGCGGGACCTGCCGGTCGACTTCTGGGTGCCGCTGGACGAGCAGGGCGGCGGCTGCTGCGTGCTGCTGACCGAGTCGGTGCTCAAGGCCGAGGAGGTCGACGAGCTCAACCGTCGGGTGGTGGCGATCCGGACGGCCGTGCCGGACAGCGAGGTGATCCTGGTCGTCGTCGGGCATCTGCCGGCGGAGTTCGCCGCGGACCTCACCGAGACGTTCAGTGTGGAACCGATCGTCCACGATCCGCAGACCTTCGCCGAAGACCTGTCCGGCAGCGTCAAGGCGTCGATGCGTCGGTTGGAGCAGACCCTCGGCGCGGACGCGTTGACCTCGGTACGGCAGCGGGTCGAGCGGATCCAGCGTCAACAGACAAACGCCCAGCGCTCGCTGGAACGGCTGTCGTACCAGCTGGACGAGATCCGGGGCGACCTGCGCCCGGATGCGCGGGCATCGACCCGACGCGACACCGTGTCGTCGACGCACCAGGCCGAGACCGGGCTCGCCACTGCCCTGCCGGGCCGGGTGGCCCGGGTCTTCGTCGAGGCGGTGCAGGCGCTGGACCAGCTCACCGGCTTCGAACGCCACCTGCGTGACGCGTTCACCCCGTCCCGACCGGAGCCCGCCCGCCGGTCCGGTGAGGCGGCGCCGCTGCTGCGCTCGGGCCTGCGTTCGCGTGACGTGCAGCGGGCGCTGGGCACCGCCCTGGTGCTGCGCCGGCTGATCGAGGCGTTCCGCGAAGGCGTCGAGCAGTGGTACGTCAACCACCGTCACGCCCCCCATCCGGCCGACCTGCAACGGCTGGACCGGCTCTGTGAGACCTACGACGGGATCGCCGAATACCTGCCGCTGTTCCAACTGGACCTGCTCGACGACCTGGCCCTGCCTGACGGCGGCACCCCGGCCGAGCCGGTCGACCGGTCGCTGAGCTGGTCGGAGGCGCGGTCGATGTTCGACGGGCTCAGTGGCCAGGTACGCCGACAGGTGATCGACAGCTGACCGACGGTTCCGCAGGTGGACGTGCGGGTTCGTCCACGATCTGCGGGGCCCCGGACAGCGTGTGAGGTGCTAGGGCCGGGTGCGGGACAGTTCCCCACCCACCTTCCAGATGGCCTGGTCGGCGTGGCTGACCCAGTCCTGGTCGAGACACACCCCGAAGAGGTACTCGTCCGGGGCGAGAAGGTAGTAGTAGACGGCACCGATCTCCAGGTCGAGCACCAACCGCTCGACCTCGCCCGTGATCGCCCGGCGGAGGTCCCGGCCGACCTGGAGCGCCAGCAGGGACAGGTCCCGGGCCAGCCGCTGGTAGCCGATACGCCTGTCGACCACGGTGGCACCCCGGTTGAAGAACTGTTCGAGATCCGGGTGCGCCAGAATGTCGACCGCCGTGACCTGCTCCCCCAGCCGGTGATGACTGAGGTAGTGCAGGCCCGAGGGGCGCAGTGCCCGGGTGAGGATCGCCTCGCTGTCGCCGACCTCGGTCAGGTGGGACGTGATGTCGCCGTCCGAGGACGACGGGTCGTACGCCTCGGTCTGCCAGCCGCCGGGATTCTGTGACGGCTGTCGGACCAGACCGCGCAGGTCGGTGGCGAGTTTCGCAGCCCTCTGGTCGATCTGACTGGCCGCCGCCGGGTCGACCACGGAGTCGGTGGCCGGGGCGGTGCGCGCGAACCCCACCACGTGTTCCCCGCCGACTGTGGTGTTGCAGAAGACGTAGTCGACCCGGGTCTGCGCGGCCAACCGCACCAGCCCGCCACACTGCAGGTGCCAGACCCGGCGGCTGAGTTCGGCGGCCCGGTACACCAACTGGGCGCCCACCCGGCGGTACGCCTCACGACGCTGGGTCGGGTCGGTGTCGGGTCGACCGGCCGGTGCGGAAATGTGGGCCAGCAGGTCCAGCGAGAAGTCGAGCACGCCGCCGGTGTAGTGCGCGATGTGGTAGACCGCCGGGTCGTCGAGGAGCAACTGTCGGCACAGGTTCCGCTTCTTCCGGAACCCCGGCACGTCCTGCTCGGCGGACTCCTCCACCACCGCATCGATCAGCTGCGGGTCGCTCACCTGGTCACTCCTCAGCTTCTCGGCACGTCGATGTCGGTGTCGGTCAACGCCGCCACACCGCCGTCGTCCGTGCCGTCGCGCCGGGCGACGATCGCGGCGAGGTTGGCGGCGGCGTCGCCGGTGCAGGGGTGACGCCCGCCGAGGAAACGCAGACTGGTCAGGTGCGTCTCCTGCTGCAGGCGTACGGCGTCGGCCAGGTCACCGCGGGCGGCCAGGTGACCGGCCTGGGCCGTCGCCGCGGTCAGCGTCCACGGGTGGGCGTCGCCGAGCCGGGCCCGCAGGGTGCGCATGCCCCGCTCTCCGTCGCGGATGGCGTGGTCGTACTCGCCGGTGCCCCGGTGGCAGATGCCGAGGTTGACCGAGCAGACCGCGGTGAACGGGTGACCGGTCTCCAGCGTCCGCTCGTAGCCCCGCAGACAGCGCATGGCATGTTCGACGGCGGCCCCGGCGTCTCCGGCCCGGTAGTAGTCGACGGCCATGCTGAGCAGGCTGGAACGGGTCAGCGGATGGTCTTCCCCGAAGCGGTCCCGGTAGCCACGAAAGGTCTCGATGCTGCGCTTCTTCGCGGCAAGGGTCAGCCCCAGACGGCGCTCGGTGACCGCGAGGCTGCGGTTGACCCGTAGTTCGTCAAGTTGGGAGGACGACCGCAGCTCGTGCACCCGTTCCAGGGTGCCCCGCAGGGTGGCCAGTGACAGCTCGTACTCGCCGACCTCCCGCTCGAGGGTGCCGACCAGGCATGCTGCTCGCCAGGTCGCCGGCTCGTCCGGGCCGAACAGGCTCATCCACCTGTCGAACAGTTGGTGAGCCAGGCGCAGTGCTTCCCGAGCGTCGCCGGTCAGCTGGAAGGAGATGGCGAGGTTGTTGATCGCCATCCGGGTGTTCGGATGGTCGCCGCCGAGCACTTCGTGGTAGCCGGCGAGGGTGGCCTGGTCCTCCACCAGGGCGTCCTCGAATCGGCCGAGGCCACGCAGGTCACCGCCCCTGCCCCGGCCCGCGATGAGGGTCCGGAAGTGCCGCAGCCCGTAGCGGCGGCGTTGCTCGCTGAGCACCTGTTCGTCGAGGCGCAGCGCCTCCTGCGGCCGGCCCAGCACCCGGTGCAGGTTCGCGGTCTGCACGAACAGGCGCATGGTGAGCTGGTCGAAGTCACCGCCGGCCGCCCACTGGTCACAGGCCTGCTGCGCCAGGCGTACCGCGGACTGCCAGGCGTCGCTGTCGCCGAAGTAGAACAGGTAACGGACCTGTTTGACCACCCAGTGTCGCACCCGGGCGTCGTCGGCGGTCAATGCCCCGGACGGCACGAGATGACGCTGCAGCTCCTCGAAGATCGGCAGGTAGCGGCGGTCGTCGGCCTCCGGGTCGGACGGCGCGTAGCCGGCCAGTCCGTGCAGGACCTGACGGTGTCGTTCGCTCCGCTGCGGCTCGGGTATCGACTCACGGATCAGGAACTGGATGGCCCGGTGCATCCGCAGCGCCGCACCCCGCCCCCAGTCGATGTCGAACAGGGCGAAGCGCGCGCCCACGGCCAGCACCAGGTCGATCTCTCCGGCGGCGAGCAGCAACTCCTCCGGATCGGTGTCGGCTGCCGCGGCGAGTTGGACCAGCATCGGCGTCGAGCGCAGCAGTGGTAGGCCGATGCCCTCCGGGGAGAGGAACGCGGCGATCTCGGCCACCCGGATGGCCAACGCCCCGAACTCGGTGTCCCGCAGGGTGGCCAGGGTGTTGTCCAGCACCCGGGCGACCGTGGAGGTACGCGATCCGGGGATGCGTTCGGTCGGCTCCTCCACCCCCGGTTGGCGCAGGCTGGACAGCAGTTCCTCGACGGACCGGCTGACCGCCACCAGGTTGGGTACGCCCTCGCGTTCCAGCGTCCGGGTGCGCTCCCGGATCCAGGCGGTGGCCAGCCGCAGGGCCAACGGCAGGTGGTCGACCGCAGCAGCGATGGACCGGGCGTCGGCAGAGCTGATGCCGAGCATGCGGCGCAGCATGGTGACGCTCTCGTCGCCGCTGAACGCCGCCACTTCCAGCGGGGAGGGCAGGTTCGAGGAGCCGTCGTCGCGGGAGGTGAACAGGATG
The DNA here is from genome assembly GCF_002879555.1 of Verrucosispora sp. ts21. Taxonomy (NCBI): domain Bacteria; kingdom Bacillati; phylum Actinomycetota; class Actinomycetes; order Micromonosporales; family Micromonosporaceae; genus Micromonospora; species Verrucosispora sp. ts21. Next base: position 42,938 of record NZ_PNOZ01000027.1, read on the forward strand.
TGCCCGGTGCCGGGGCGGGGCAGCAGGCCGGCCAGCACCTCGGCGTCGTCGGCGTTGTCGTAGATCAACAGCCAGCGGGCGATGGTGCTCCTCGGCTCCGACAGGGCGGCCACGGCCGCCTCCGCCGCACCGACGCTGTCCACCACGTTGATCTCCTGAGCCAGCTCGCCCAGGGCTGTCTGCACCGTCTCCCGGTCCTGTGCCGGTATCCACCAGACCACGTCGTAGTCGTAGGCGAAGCGGTGGGCGAACTCCCGGGCGATCTCGCTCTTGCCGACGCCGGCCCCGCCACTGAGAGTCACCGGTCCGCCGCCGTTGGTCAGCTGGTCGCGCAGTCGTTCCAGGTAATCGCTGCGGCCGACGAAGGACCCGTTGCGGGTCGGCAGGTTCGAGCGCAGACGACGTTCTGTCTCGGCCGGGTAGCGCGGGGCCGAGCGCAGGTCGCCGGTGGGCTGGGTGGGTGCGATGAGACCCAACTGGCTCAGCAGCAGAGGCTGGGCGCGGGCGGCGTCGACCTCGCGCAGGTCGATGATCCGGCTGGGATCCAGTTGCTTCGGTGGCTGACCGCCGGTCAGTACCCCGAACACCTCGATGTCGGTGCCGGGCCCGGCCGTCAGGCCGACACCGAGCGCTTTGACCACCCCTGGGGAGAGCAGGGCCAGCACGGTGGCGTCCGCCTCGAACGTCGGTGCGGCGCCACCGCGCAGGGCGTGCGGGTGAACGTGGACGTCGGCCCGTCGCAGCTGCCCTGCGATCCAGTCGGCGTACGGCCGCTCGGGCGGCTCGTACAGCACATGGATTTCGTCCGCGCTCTCCGCCCGTTCCAGCAACACACCCCGGCGGTAGCGGCGGCGGATCCGCTCGGGCACCTCGGCCACCCGGGTCACCGCGCCACCGCTGATCCAGGAGGCCATCTGTTCGTACGCCGACAGCAGGCTGCTCTGGTCGCCAGGGCTGTCGGCCAGCACCGCCAACACGTCGTCGTAGGTGTCGTAGGTCGGCTCGGGCACCTCCACGATCTCGACGGAGGAGTTCGGTGCGTTGCCGGACTCGTCGAGCAGCTTCGCGAACGCCTTGCGGACCGGGTCGCGGGCCTCGCCGTACCACGGTTGGCTGACGTCGCGCAGGGTGGGAGCGGCGAGGATGCGGATGCCGCCGGTGGCCTGCCGATGCAACTGCTCGGCGAGGTCGGCGGCCTGTTGCACGGCGGGACGGCGAGGCGGGATCGAGACCACCGCGACGTCGCTGAGCATGGCGGCGTAGCTGACCCCCGGCATGGTGAGATCCACCGGGGTGTCGATCAGGACGTAGTCGTAGCCGGCCCGACGCAGCAGCAGCCGGGTCTGTACCGGGTCGACCTTGGGCAGGCCGTCGACCTCCAGGCTCACCCCGACCAGGGCGAAACCGAAGCTCGTGCCGGGGATGGCGTACCGGTAGAGGAGGCCCTGCTCCGGCGCGGACGGGCCACTCAGCGCCGAGGTGCGGTGGGCCGGCGCGTCCGGGTGCGGACTGGTCAACGCGGCCAGCTCCGCGCCGAGCACCCCGGCGCTGACGAGGGCGTCGACCCGGAAGGAACGCAGGTAGTCGTAGACCCGGGGGGTCTTGGTGCACCAGTCGACCGCGAGGACCCGCTTGCCGTTCGAGGCCAGGATCCAGGCGATGTTGGCCACCGCGCTGCTGCGCCCGGAGTTGCCGCTGGTGGGCGACACGAAGGACACGATGGTGCAGTGGGCCGCCGGCTCCCCCGCGCCCACGGCGGCGGTCAGGCCGCCCTGCTGCTCAGTCGTCGCCATCGATCGCACTGTTCCAGCCTGCGTACTGGTCGCCTGCGGCGGCGCTGCGACGTTGCAGGCGATGCAGCGCGGCCAGCAGCACCTGAGAGGGCACGCCCTCCAGCGCGGCCAGGTCCACATCGGTGAGATCGATCAGATCGGAGCGCAACACGTCCTCCCCGGTGTCCAACCCGATCACCGCCTGTCTGCGTATCGCACAATGATCGTGTCGCCTCGAAGCCGGACATAGATCGTTGGCCAGATCCGCTGCGTACGCCCATGATAACGGTACGGCGTCGAGACCAGGGGTGACCGCTGCGCCACCCGAGGCCGGCGGCGGACCGTCTCGGACGACATCCTTCACCGTCCGTCGATCCGCTGGCAACCCGGCCAGCGCCGCCCATCGATGTATGCTGGTGGCATCGACGGCGGCCCTCCGGCCGCCGCCCGCTTTGGAGCCCTCTGATGCCCGAATCAGTCGACGGGCACCGGCCAGCCGGTGATTCGGCGGCCCGCCGCGCCCCGCCGGTGGCCTTCCACCAGTTCGTGCTCAAGTTGCACAGTCGCTGCGACCTGGCCTGCGACCACTGCTACGTCTACACGATGGCCGACCAGCGGTGGCGGGATCTGCCCCGGATCATGTCGCCCGGGGTGCTCGACGCGACCGCGCGCCGCATCGGCGAACATGCCCGCGCGCACCGGCTCGACACCGTCTCGGTGATCCTGCACGGTGGCGAACCGCTGCTGGCCGGGCCGGCGCGGATCGAGGGCGCCGTGTCGGCCATCCGACAGGGCGTCGCGCCGGTGCCGACCCGGATGACGGTGCAGACCAACGGCACCCGGCTGGACGAGGCGTACCTGCGGCTGTTCGACCGGCTCGACGTGCGAATCAGCCTCAGTCTCGACGGTGACCAGGCCGCCCACGACCGGCACCGGCGCGGGCACGACGGGCGCGGCAGCCACGACCGGGTCGAGGCGGCGATCCGCCGGCTCACCACCGGCTATCCGCACCTGTTCAACGGTCTGCTGTGCACCGTCGACCTGCGCAACGATCCGGTGACCACGTACCGCAGCCTGCTGGCGCACCGGCCACCGACGATGGACTTCCTGCTGCCGCACGGCACCTGGAGCACTCCCCCACCCGGGCGGGTTCCGCAGCCGCGCCCGACCCCGTACGCGGACTGGCTGATCACGGTCTTCGAGCAGTGGTACCACGCGGACGGGCCACCGGTACGGATCCGTCTCTTCGACGAGATCATCCAGGTGCTGCTCGGTGGCACCTCCCGACTCGCCGGGGTGGGCACCAGCCCCGCCGCGGTGGCGGTGGTGCAGACCGACGGTGCCATCGAGATGGACGACACGCTCGCCGCCGCGCACAGCGGTGCCGCCCGCACCGGGCTGCACGTGCTGCGGGACCAGTTCGACGACGCGCTGGACCTGCCGGCGGTCCGCGCGCAGCAGGCCGGGGCGGCGGCCCTCTGTGCCACCTGCCAGGCCTGCGAGCTGCGTCAGGTGTGCGGCGGCGGGTTGCGCACCCACCGTTGGCGAGCCGACACCGGCTTCGACAATCCGTCGGTCTACTGCCCTGACCTGTACGCCCTGATCGACCACATCGGGCGCACGATACGACGGGACCTCGCGGTGCTGTCCGGGGCGGTCCGGTGATCCCCGGCGAGCATCGGCTGCCCCGGGCGGTCCTCGACGAGTTGGCCGCCGGGCGCGGCGGCGCGGACGCGGTGGCCCGGTTGCGGGCCGCCCAGCACAGCAAGTCGATGCTGCTGGTCCGGGCGATCATCGCGCTGCTGCGCGAGCGAGGGCATCCCGACCGGGCCGCGATCGAGGCGGCCTATCGGCTGCTTGCCGGGCTGCGGCCCGAGCAGCGGGCCGCGGCACTCGGGCATCCACCGGTCGCCGCCTGGGCGTTCGGCACCGCGGCGCTGCTCGACGGGGACGGCGCGGCGCAGGCGTACCCCGGGCTGCTGGCGGCGGTGGCGGCCACCGCCGCCGTACGCGCGGGAATGGAGGCCGACCTCGACGTGCCACTCGCGGACGGCGCGGCCGGCCGGTTGGATCTGCCCGGCCTGGGCACGGCGACGTTGCCGGACGCCGCCACCCGCGCCCGGATCCGGGTCAGCCGTGGACACGCCTGGGCGTACGGCGCGGGCGAGCGGGTCGAGATCGGTGCCGGCTCGACCGACAGGTGCTGGCGGCCGGTGCCCCGGCTGGATCTGGCCCACCACGGGCTGCGGTTGTCCCTGCTGCTGGACACCCGCAGTTGGCGGCATGTGCCGGGGATCGGCACGGGTCACCGCATCGGCGGCGGGTTGACCGACGCGTGGCGGGCGCGCCTGGACGAGGCGTGGCGGCTGCTGGTCGAGCACCATCGACCGGTCGCCGAGGAACTGTCCGGCGCGTTACGCGCGCTGGTGCCGGTCCCCTCGCCCGGCGCCGGCAGCCGCAGCGGCACCTTCCATCACGCCTTCGGGGCGGTGGCCATGTCGCTGCCACCGGACGCCCCGTCCGCCGCCGTCGTGCTGGCCCACGAGATCCAGCACGCCAAACTGGCCGCGCTCAACGACATGTTCGCCCTGGTGGAACCAGGCCCGCCAGAGCTGTTCTACGCGCCGTGGCGCACCGACCCCCGGCCGTTGGAGGGCCTGCTGCACGGGGTGTACGCCCATCTGGGGGTGGCGGGTTTCTGGCGTCGGCAGGTGCGGGTGAGCGTCGACGGTGCGGCGCGGTACCGGGCCGAGGTCGAGTTCGCCAGGTGGAGTCGGGCCGCCGACGACACCGTACGGGTGCTGGCCGCGCAGCGGCGACTGACCCCGGTGGGCCGGCACCTGGTCGACGGGATGGCCGCCGTGCTGGCCGATTGGGTGGCGGAGCCGGTCAGCCCGCCGGCCGCGCAGCGGGCCCACCGGCTGCTCGCCGAGCATCGCGAGCGGTGGGGCCGACGTCGTGCACCGACCGGCTGACAACGCGTATCGCTGAACTCCACTACGCTGTGTCCATGGGGGAGGGTAACGACAGGCCGGCGAGCCGTGAGTGCTTCGTGATCGCACCGATCGGCCCGGAGGGCTCGGACACTCGCAAACGCAGCGACCAGATCCTCAATCACGTCATCCGCCCGGTGGTCGAGGAGCGCGGCTACGTCGCGGTACGTGGCGACGAGATCGAACGCTCCGGCATGATCACCTCGCAGGTGCTCGACCGGATCATCCTGAACGACCTGGTCATCGCCGACCTCACCGACCAGAATGCCAACGTCTTCTACGAGTTGGCCGTCCGGCACGCGCTGCGCAAGCCGTTCGTGCAGTTGCTGGCGAAGGACCAACAGCTGCCCTTCGACGTGCACGGCATGCGGGTGATCAGCGTCGACCACACCGATCTGGACAGCGTGCACCAGGCCAAGAAGCAGCTCGGTCGGGCCATCGACGCCTTCGGCGAGGGCGACGACATCGTCACCCCGATATCGATCGCCCTCGCCCTTCAGGAGTTGCGCGGCTCGACCAGCCCACGTGAGGCCGGCCTGTCGCAGATCGTCGAGACGTTGCCGCAGATGATGGACATCCTCCAGGACGTGCAGCGCCACCTGGGCACCGGCGGTTTCAGCGAGGGGCCGGCCGACGACGACAACCGCCGGCTGCGCATCCTGGTCGATTCGCTGGCCACCCGGGGCGCGGTGACTGCCGACGAGCTGAGCGGGCTGCTCGGCGGCGGCAACGGCCGCTTCGAACGCTGGGTCGAGGCCCTCATCCAGCGGGTCGGCCGGACCAACAACCACCGGCCCGGCTGAGCCGCCGCCGGGTCGGTCGACCCGCGCCTGTCAACTCGACATGACGCGGGCGTGCAGGTCGGTGACGTACCCGTAGACGTCGGCCTTGGCGAGTTCCTTGCTGAAGATCTATGCATGACGATCTCGACGGCAGGTCGTCCCGGTAACGCGGGCATCACCGGCCGACCGGTCGGCGATCTCACCGGGCGGCGCGACTGCGGCGGGCGGTGATGTAGCGGCGGATCTTCTCCGCGGTGCCGCAGTCGTCCATGCTGCACCAGCGGCGGCTGCGGTTCTTGCTCTCGTCGTAGAAGAGGAACCGGCAGCCGCCGCAGCCCTTGATCCGGTCCAGTTGGCCCGCGGTGAGCAGGTGGACGGCCGCGTGCACGACCGGTCGCAGCGGCCGGGCGAGGGTGTCGTCGGCGTGCCAGGTCCACCCGTAGGCGCGGTCGCGTTCGAGTCGTGCGTGGCGCAGCGCGTCTGCTTCGTCGTCTCGCAGCCGGGTCAGCGCGGACACGCTCGGGTCCCGGCCGGTGGCCAGCGCCCGGAACACCTGGTCGAGGTCGTCGCGGATGCGCAGCGCCTGCCCGAAGGTCGCCTCGGCGCCGTCCGGATCGTCACGAGAGCGTCGGCGCAGCGCTGCGGCCTGCGCCGGGGTGAGCGTGCCCGCGTACACGCCCCAGGCGACCAGGTCGGGGTAGCCGGTGAAGGTGTCGTCGTCCGGTGCTCCGGTGGGTGGACCGGAGCGGGTGTTGACGAAGTCCAGCGCGAGGTTGCCGCCCACCAGGCGCATCCGCGTGACGTCCTCGGGTGTTTCCATCGAAATCCACTTTACCAGTTGACCCATCGACAAGCGGCGCTTAGTTTCCTCCATAGCGGATTTAGGGAGTAACAACGGGGAGGGTCGGATGAGGCGCAGTCGGGCAGTGGGAGCGTTGATCGGCCTGTCCGGGGGGACGTTCCTCTACACCACCGCCGAGGCGCTGCCCATCGGACTGTTGCTGCCCATGGCCGCCGACCTGGCCGTCACACCGCCGCAGGTCGGCCTGCTCGTCACCGTCTACGGCGCGGTGGTGATGGTCGCCTCGGTCCCGTTGACGGCGTTGGTCCGGACGGTCCCCCGCCGACGGTTGCTGTCGGCCCTGCTGGCCGGCTTCGTCCTCAGCACCGCCATCACGGTGGTGGCGGACGATCTCCCGCTGCTTTTGGCGGCCAGGATGGCGACCGCCGCCACGCACGCGTTGTTCTGGGCGGTCGTGGTGCCGGCGGCGGCCGAACTGTTTCCGCCTCGACTACGCGGGCGGGTGGTCGCGGTCGTCTTCGCCGGCGGCACCGTCGCGCTGGCGCTCGGCGTACCCGCGGGGACCTGGCTGGGTGAACGGGCCGGCTGGCGGATCTCGTTCCTGGCGGTCGCCGCGCTCGGTGCGGTCGTGCTCGCCACGGTGGCCGCGCTGCTGCCCTCGACGCGGCCGGACCAGGGGCATGCCGCTCGCGGCGCGACGCCCGACGCCGGACGCTTCTGGTTGTTGGTGGCGGTGGCCGTCCTCGCGACCGCCGGCGCCATCGCCGCCTACACCTATGTCGCCCTCTTCGTCACCGAGGTGGCCGGCTTCTCCGCCGCATCCGTCGGGGCCATCCTGCTGGTGCGCGGAATCGCCAGCGTCCTCGGCATCCTCGCCGTCGCCACGGTGGTGGACCGTGGCCCGTGGTCGGTGCTGGCCGCGACCGTCGCGTTGCAGTCGGGGTCGCTGCTGGCCCTCTACGCCTTCGGTCACCGACCGGCGGTGGCCGTCGGCCTGATCGCGGTGGCCGGGCTCGCTTTCGCCGCGTTCACCGCCGCCCTCGGCGGCCTGGTGCTCCAGGTGGCGCCCGGGCGGTCCGACCTGGCCGCCGCCACCGTCTCCGCCGCGGTCAACGTCGGCATCACCGCCGGAGCCCTGATCGGCGGTCTCGCCCTGCCGGGCCACGGCGTACGCAGCACGGTGCTGATCGGCGCTCTGCTCGGCGTGGTCGCTGCGGTGCTGGCCGTCGGCGAACGACGCCTCCGTCCCGTCGCCACGACAGAGCACCGACGGCCCGACGAGAAGCCTTCCGACGCCCCGGCGCGGTCCGAGCGCGTGTCCTGACGCCCCCTCAGGTCAGCGCGGCACGCCCGTGTTGCGGTGGACGTCCGCGGGGATCTCGACAGCGAGGGTGGTCACGGCGGGCAGCGGCGGGGCGGGCATCAGTGGCGCGTCGCGGCCGGTGCCGTGCCGCCCGTCGCCGCGGGAGGTCTCCTCGTGGTAGTCCTGCTCCACGTTGACCGACCAGACGTCGTGGCCGGCGTCGCGCACGATGTTCTCGACTGTCAGCATCGCCGTCAGCATCGAGTGGTCCTGGTTGTTGTAGCGGTGCATGCCGTTGCGCCCGACGGGGTGCACATTCGGCACCTCGCGGGCCAGCCACTGCCGGATCACGTCGACGTTGCGCTGATAGCGCTCGTCGTAGACCGGGTACGCCTTCGGCATCCGCACCACGTAGCCGGCCTCGACCACCCCGGGCCGGACCAGTCCCAGCGTCTCCAACTCCCGGGTCGCGGCGACGATCAGGTCGGCGTCGGGCGTACGCCAGGTCTCGTCGTCCACCGACACGAAATACTCCAGACCGAGGCAGGTACGACCGTCCTTGACCAGGTACGGCGACCAGGAGCCGAAGTTCTGGATGCGGCCCGCCTTCACGTCCGGGTCGTGCACGTAGATCCAGTTGTCGGGGAAGGAGAACTCCGCCGGCACGACAAGCGCCACGGTGAGGAAGTCCCGGTAGCGCAGATCCTCGGCGGCGGCGAGAACCTGTGCCGGCGGGGCCGGACGCAGCGCCGCCACCAGTTCCGAGATGGGCATCGAGGAGATGACGTGGTCGGCCGGCTCGGTGCGTCGGCCGTCCACGCCGTCGACGGTCACCGAGGTCGCCCGCCGCTGCTGCGGGTCGCGGTGCACGGCGGTGACCCAGGTGCCGGTCTGCACCGTGCCGCCGTGTCGCCGTACCTGCTCGGCGCAGCGTTCCCACATCATGCCCGGCCCCAGCTTCGGGTACTGGAACTCCTCGATCAGGCTTGTCACGTCGGTGCGGTTACGTTTCGGCAGCACCGCGTTGCGGACCGCCTTGGCCAGCGACAGGTTCTTGATCCGCTGCGCCGCCCAGTCCGCCTGCAGTTGGTCGGCAGGCATGCCCCAGACCTTCTCGGTGTACGTCTTGAAGAAGATCGAATACAGCCGCCAACCGAACCGGGCCGACACCCACCCCTCGAAGTGCGACTGGTCCCTCGGTGGCCGCAACCGGGCCCGGGCGTACGACGCCATGCACCGGGCCGCTTCCCACAGGCCGAGGTTGCGCAGCGCGTTGCCGGCGTTGAGCGGGTAGTCGTAGAGCGCTCCCCGGTAGTAGATGCGGCTCATCCGGGGGCGCAGCAGGAAGTCCTCGTCCGGCAGGATCTCGTGCCAGAAGTCCTCGACCCGGGACACCTTCGTGAAGAACCGGTGCCCGCCGATGTCGAAGCGCCAGCCGTCGCGTTCCACGGTCCGGCTGATGCCCCCGACCACCCCGTCGGCCTCGAAGACCCGCACCGGCGCGCCGTGGCGGAGCAGTTCGTACGCCGCGGTCAGTCCCGCCGGACCCGCACCGATCACCACGGTGCCGTGCTCGTCACCCATGACCCTCGCCACCTCACGTCCCCCGACCGACCCGGCCGGTTACCCGCCTTCGCGGCGATGTCACATGCGTGCTGCGGGTGTGGTCGCCGCCGCAGCGGGTACGCCGACCCGATTCGTGACGGTCGGGGGACGGATGGTCGGGACGGGCCGGGTGGGCCGGGCGCTCGCGCGGGTGCCGGCACCCTGGCCGTACGTGCTCGGGGTCTTCCTCGGCACGAAGATCGTCTTCACGCTGGTCGGGGTGCTCACGCTCGCCGCCTTCGACGGCACCGCGTGGGCGCCCCCACCCGACGAGGCGCAGATGCGCCAGCAGCAGCGGGAGGTCTCACCGCACGGGTGGCTGTCGTTCTGGTTCGCCTGGGACTCGTTCCTCTACGACCACCTGGCCCGGCTGCCGCTCGACCAACCGTGGACGGATTTCGCCTTCCCGCTGCTGTATCCGTTCCTCGCCCGGCCGCTGGCCCCACTGCTGGGCGGCGACACCGCGCTGGCCCTGCTGGTCATCGCCAACGTGGCCTACATCGGTGTGCTCTACTACGGCGTCCGCCTCGGCGAGCGCCTGCTGACCGACGACCGGAGCGCTGCCACCGGCCGCGCCGACGAGCCGGGCGCAGCCACCGCCGGTGGGCCGGGCGACGGTGGCCGGGCGGCGCGGCGGTTCGTGCGGTACCTGGTGCTGCTGCCCACCGCATTCCTGTTCCACGCGGCGCTGACCGAATCCCTCTTCCTCTGCCTGACGCTTGCCACCTTCTACTACGCGGAGAAACGACGCTGGCTGCTGGTCGGCGTCATCGGCTTCTTCCTCGCGTTGAGCCGGTCGGCCGGGTTCTTCGTGGCGCTACCGCTGGTCCTGGTGTTGCTGCGCCAGGGCGGCTATCGGCTGCGTCCGCGCGCCCTGTGGGGATATCTCCGAGCCGGGTGGCCGCTGCTGCTGTTGCCCGCAGGCTGGCTCAGCTTCATGGCGTTCTGCTGGTGGCAGAGCGGCGACTGGTTCGCCTACAAGCACGCGCAGGAGCAGGGTTGGAACATCCGGGTGCAGAACCCGCTCGGCGTCCTCTGGCACGGCCTGACCGGAGCGGCACCGGACGCCGTACGGGTCTGGATCGCCGTCCTGTTCCTCGCCGTCCTCGTCGGCGGCGCCCGCCGCCTGGGCCTGCCCTACCTGGTGTACGGGGTGATGATGGTGCTGGTGCCGCTGTCGATGGGCACCCCCGTCTACAAGAGCCTGCTGCGCTATCTGCTCGCGGTGTTCCCGGTGGCCCTGGTGCTGGCCGGCTGGGCACGACGACCCCAGCTCGACGTCTGGCTGACCGCCGTGCTCGCGGTGTTGCAGGGCGCTCTGTTCGTCATCTGGCTCGCCTACTGGACCCACTTCATCATCTGAGACAGCGGGGCTGGTCGAGGTCCGGACCAGCGTGCGGGCTGGTCCGGACCCCGGGGCGCTAGGCTGCCGCCGGCCGGTAGCGGACGTCCACCTCGGCAGTCGGGTCGTCGGCACCGACGCGGTGCAGGTAGATCGGACGGCCGCCGAGGTGCTCGTAGAGCCGGATGCCGTCACCCAGCAACACCGGCGCGATGTGCAGGTCGATCTCGTCGATCAGGCCACGTTCGAGGAGTTGGCGGCCGATGTCCGGCGACAGCACCTCCACGTTCCTGCCGTCGGCGGCCGCCAACGCGATCCGCACCGCCTCCGCCACATCGCAGTTGAGGAACGTCACCCGGTCAGCGGGTTTCGCGTCCTCGGGATGGTGGGTCAACACGAAGACCGGGCCGGTCCAGTCGCCGCCGTAGACATTGCCGGCGTCGGGGAACATGTCCCAGCCACGGCGGCCGCCGAGGATGGCGCCTGTCGTCTCGACGTACTGCTGGACGAAGCCGGGCCGCTCGGAGATGCCGGTCTGCATCCACGTCATGTCGTGATCCGGTCCCGCCACGAACCCGTCCAGTGACATGGTGAAATGCCACAGAACCTTGCCGCCGGCGGTCTGTGGTGCGAAGTCGCTCATGCTGTCCTCCTGGTGCGATCGGTCGTACCGAAGAAGAGACGGCAGCCGCGACGAAAACTCATCGGTCCAGCGTCGGCGGGAGGCCGAACGCCGGGAAGAGCGCCGGCTCGTGGAACGCGACGATCTCGGTGATCAGCCCGTCGCGTACCTGCAACACTCCGATCCCGAACGGCTCGAAGACCTGCTGGCCCGGCGGTCGGCGGTAGCTCGCCGCGGCGAGCTGTCCGTTGGCGCTCGTCGGAATCATCCGCAACGCGCCGATGTACTCGGCGGAGGTCGGGTCCCAGGTCGCGGCCAGCGCCGCGAGGACGGACTCACGATCTGCGAACCACTCCGGCAACGGCGGCATGGTCGCCCGCACATCCTTGGCCAGCAGTTCGGCCACCTCGTCGAGATCGCCGCGCTCGACCGCGTCCAGGTATCGCCGCAGCACCTGCCGCTGCGGTTCGGTCGGTGGCGCGGCCGGAGCCCAGTCCGACCGGCCCGGCGGGAGGTGCTCCCGCAACGTCACGCGGGCCCGTTGCAACGCGCTGTTTACCGAGGCGACGCTGCCGTCGAGCACCTGGGCGGTCTGCCGCGCCGGCCAGCCCAGCACGTCGCAGAGGATCACCGCCGCGCGCTGCCGGGGCGGCAGGTGCTGCATCGCCGCCAGGAACGCCAGTTCCAGGGTCTCCCGCGCCACGACCGCCGCCTCCGGCTCGTCCTGGCGCGGCGCGACCGGCTCCCGCACCGTACGTGGCTCCCGCAGCGGGCGTGCTTCCCGCAGGGCGTACGGTTCGCGCAGCGCGTCGGGAAACGGTTGCAGCCACGGGCCGGTGACCAGGGTCGCCACGGGCTGCCCCGGCGCATAGTCCGGGTTGGCCTGATCGGGCAGCAACCGCCGCTTGCGCCCGTCGAGGGCGTCGAGGCAGACGTTTGTGGCGATGCGGTAGAGCCAGCTGCGCAGCGATGACCGACCTTCGAACCCGTCGCGCGCCCGCCACGCCTTCAGGAAGACCTCCTGCACGAGGTCCTCCGCCTCGTCGAAGGAACCGACCATCCGGTAGCAGTGGACGCGCAGCTCACGCCGGTGCTGCTCGATCCGGGAGGCGAAGTCGTCGTCGCTCACCGGGCGACCGTACCGAACGCACGGCTGTCGCTCGACGCTGTCGGCCACTGGCGCTTCCGCATCTGCCTCCCTCCACTGCCGAGGGTCAACCAGGTGCGAAGGTGTCACCGTCCCTGGTCCGGTCCTCGGCCGGTAGGATCTGCGCATGAGCTCAGAGGCGGTTGGCAGATACATGCCCCCGGTCGTGACGCTCGATGACCTCACCGCGATGATGGCTGAGGACGAACACCACCGGTACGAGATCAGCCCGGAGGGAGTCCTCTCGATCATGCCGCCGCCGGGGTACGCCCATGCCATCATCGCGACCCGGCTCATGGTGTGGTTCGCCCAGGGCGGAGTGCCGGCGGAACGTGTCGCTCAGACCGTGGGTCTACGCATTCCCGGCCGGGACGGCAGCGTCGGCGGACGGATCCCCGACCTGGTCGTCTGGAGTAAGACTCAGGCTGACGGCGTCTGGCTGCCGGTTGCCGATGTGCTCCTCGTCGTCGAGATCATCTCACCCGGCTCCGAGGGCATCGACACCGTGACGAAGCGCAACGAGTACGCCGCCGCCGGCATCGGCCAGTACTGGGTGGTCGACCAGGATGCCGCCCAGACCGTCACCATGCACCACCTGGACGGCGATAACTACACCGTCCGCGCGACCATGCCGCTGGCCTGGGTCCTCAACACCAGCCCGACTGAACACGACCTCGACTGACTGCGCCACCACGACGACGGCCAGCCCTCGACGTCGCTCAGCTGGCGCCGAGCAGTTCGGTGATCTGGGTGTAGAACGGGGCGGGGTCGCCGGCGAGCGAGGCCTTCACCATGGCCGTCCAGTCGTCGACGATCACCTCGATCGATCCGGCTGCCAGGCCGTCGAGCGACAGCCGTGGGACGTCACGGGGGTCGATCTTGGGTCCGTCGTAGCCGGCCATGAGGTCCGTGCGGCCGCGCCGCCCAGGACGCCCTGGACCAGGGTGCCCTGGGCGGCGAGTTCGAGGCGTACGCCGTTCGTCATGTTCCATTCGGCGGCCTTCGCGGCGGCGGCGACGGAATCGTGGTCGAGCAGGTCGAGGCGCAGCGGCACGGCACCACCCGGCTGTCGGTGAAGTCGAGGCTCTCGGGGCGGCGGGCCGTCGCGTACACCTTGCTCGCCCCGCGGTCGAGCGGTTCGAGCACGAACTGGCGGCCGATGCCGCGGTTGGCTCCGGTGACGAGGGCGATCTGGTCAGCGGTGTTCATGGGTTCTCGCTCCCTGGGTGGGCTTCGGTGGGGGCCGTGTTCCGGCCCGGCGTCGACTACCGTAGGAGTTGACGTTGACGTCAAGGGCAAGTCGGACGAGGCAACCAGAGGGGGACGCCGATGCGCATCGGTGACATCGCGCGACAGGCGGGCGTCAGCACCAGAGCTCTGCGGTACTACGAAGAGCAGGGCCTGCTCACCTCGCAACGCTCCCCCAGCGGCCAGCGCATCTACCCCGAGTCAGCTGTCGAACGCGTCCGGTTGATTCAGCAACTCTTCACCGCCGGCCTGCCCAGCCGCACCATCGTGCAGCTGATGCCCTACATCGACACCGGGCACGGTCCGCCGGAGGTCTTCGAGCTGATGGCCGCCGAGCGCGACCGCATCAGCGCCGCCATGGCCGACCTCGCTGCCGCACGCGACGCCCTCGACCGCATGATCGAAATCGCGCACCATCCGACCCCCGAGCACTGCCCGGCCCTGCGCGAACCACCCTGGACGCCGTACCACGACGCCGAGGCGGCCACGGCGGCGGTTGTCTGAGGACTTGCTCAAGGAGTACGCCGCTCGATCGACCAGGCGCGACCCGGACCGGACGTTGAACATCCGGCACCGGGCCGTACGCGCCTTCGACTTCGTGCTCGACGCGACGGTGGCGTACTTCGCCGCCAACAGCGCCGACATCACTGCCGCCATCGCGCATTCGACCGCCGAGGCGCAGGCCGGTCGGGGCACCGTCCACCTCGACGAGGAGGGGACGCTGCCGGTGGAGGCCGACACCTGCGGCTACCTGATCGCGGCGCAGCAGTACGACGGGCAGCTCGCGGAGCTGTTGCGCCGGCACCAGATCGACGCGCAGGTACGCCCGGACGGGGTCGGCGTCTCCATGGCGCAGGCACACCGGCGGATGATCCCGCTGCTGCTCGACGCCCGCGCCGAGACCGCGATCGCCGACGCGCAGCGGCGCTCGTACTGCGCGTCCGGTGACCCGCGGTTGGCACCGACCCGTGAACTCCTCGCCGAGCTGCTCGACGCCGAACGGCTGGCGCAGCAGACGGCATCGCAGGTGACGTCCCGACTGGCCGTGATCGAGAACCTGCTCAGCAAGGACGGTCCGGCGCACGCCGCGAAGCCGGTACTCACCGCGTTGATCCGTCAGGTGGAGAACGCCAAGCGCGACGGCTCCGAACCGGCGGCGCGCACGGCGCTGACCGCCGAGCTGCAACACCTGCTCGACACCCTCCAGGGCTGACCGCGCCAGCCCTGACGGTCCCGCCCGGCCCTGTGGTGCCGGGCGGGACCGTCACTGTTGTTGAGGCGGCCGCCCGCTGCCTACAGGGCGCTGACCAGTGGGTCGTGGACCCGGCCGAGGAACAGCGGCACGCCGGTGTACCAGTCGTGGATGACGTACAGGAACGGCCGGTTCACGAAGAACTGCGGCCCCTGCGGAATCGACGGCGGCGGGATGATGACGGCCGACGCGGCTGCCGCCTCGGTGCCCTTCTCGTCCACCGCGATGAACGTCTCGTGCAGCACGTCGTTGATGTACAGGGACGAATCGGTGCTCATGCCACTGAGATCGGCCTGCGGCGTGAACGCCGTGGGCATGCCGAGGTTGCTCAGCGCGACAGCCAACTGCACTGGCAGCCGGAACGTCCACCGGGGCAGCCGCAACTGGACGGTGGCACCGCCGAACCCGGTCAGCAACGCGCTCAGCCACGCCCCGTCGAGGTTCGCCTCGATCGCGGCGAGATCGTTCCCGGTCGGCATGACGATGGCCATACCCAGCCGGTCCCCCGCGAACGGCACGTCGACCGCCTGCCACCCGTCGCCGACCTGGTAGCCCATCCCGGCGAACGGCCCCCGCATCATCGGTACGCCGACCACGCTGCCGTCGTCCCGGGTGAACGACTCGGTCGCGGTCAACGCCGGAACGAACTGGTATCTCCACGCCGCCTTGAGGTAGGTCGTGTTTGTGAGAATCAGGCTGGTGCCGGGGCTCACCGCATTGGACGGCAACAGCTCGGGGATCTTCGCGTTGGTCCGGTCGGACACCCAGGTGTTGATCTCCTGGCGGGCCGCTTCCGGCGCGCCGGCGAAGTCGACCGGGTGCGGCGCGGCACCGTAGTAGCCGGTCAGCGTGTCCTGAAAGCCGGGTCGCAGGCCCAGGCCGAGCCGGGTCCACAGGGCGTTGGCCGTCCTCAGCAGGGGCCGGGCTGTCCCGTCGCCGTCCTGGTAGCGGGTGGCGAGGGTCTGTTCGATGGTGTTGAGGCCGCTGTCGAGCGCGCCGGGTCGGGGATGCGGCGCGTGCAGCACGGCGTCCATCTCGGCCGCCGTGGTCGAGCCGGCACCCGCCCTGGTCATCGCCAGCGCGAGCCCGACCGAGTACGGCGCACAGACCACGTTGTCGCCGGGACGGGTCGAGGCCAGTTCGCGGTAGAGGTCGGCCGAGAAGCCGCGCACGGCGGTCGCGGCGGCGGCCAGCGTGGCAGGATCGGGGGGTACGCGTATCGGATCGGTCGATGTGGACGATTCGTCGGGACGGCGGAGTTGACCTG
This sequence comes from Verrucosispora sp. ts21, assembly GCF_002879555.1. NCBI lineage: Bacteria > Bacillati > Actinomycetota > Actinomycetes > Micromonosporales > Micromonosporaceae > Micromonospora > Verrucosispora sp. ts21. The sequence goes on from NZ_PNOZ01000027.1 coordinate 59,073, forward strand.
GGGTGGCGGTGAATGCGGCGGCCGCGAGGGGCACGGTCCGCAATACCGATCGACGCGAGACCATATCTCGACGGTAATGCAGCCCTACGCCGGAACACCAGGTCAACACCGAAAATACATCGAAGTTCTGCGATATAAGCCCATCGTTTGTCGGTCGGGCACCGGAACCACGTGGTGACGAGGCGTCACCGTCTGCTTCACCGGCGGCGCTTGTTGATGCTCGGCAGGCCGCCGGAGACGGTCCGTACGCTGCCGTCCGGGTTGCTCCGACCCGGTTTCTGCATGGCCCCGGTCACTCGCCGCCCCGCCAGGTCGGAAGCGCTCAAGTTGACCACGACCCGATTCGCCCGCCAGCTCCTGATCCGGGCCAACGCCTGATCACGGTCGGCGACGCCGGTCAACGCACGGATCGCCGGCATCGCCTTGTACGGCTCGGCGAGCAGAAGCTCGGCCACATCGGCAGCGCTCAGCTGGCGCGCAGCGACGTTGCCCACCGGAACGAGCGAGCCGTGAACCTGCTCGCCCTCGGACCACAACCACACAGACCGTTTGCCGTCGCCGGCCCGCATCACCGGAGCTGTCGACGCGGTCGCTTTCCGGCTCGGATCAGCAGTTTTCCGAGTCAGGTCGGGAGCTTTCCGACTCGGGTCAGCAGTTTTCCGAGTCGGGTCGGCAGCCTTTCGAGTCGGGTCGGCAGCGGTCGGTGCCGTCGGGGGTGTGGCCGCGACGTGGGCTTGCAGGGCGGCTGGCGGTTGCGCCCGTCGCTGCGCGGGCACGTCGGCGGCCGGGCGGGGCGGGGCCTGTTGCGGTCGTTGCGTCGGCGCCCCTCGCCGCTCCCTGACGAACCAGGCGGCCACCTCCCACTGCTCGGGCGTGAACCGGACCGGGATGACCTCGGGCAGATGCGGTGCCGAGGGGTTCTGCACGGTGACCTGCGCGCGCCGCTTGGCCAGGTCGGACAGGGTGAGCGACCCGATGTCCACGACCGTGGCCAACGGGATCCGTCGGACGTGCGCCTTCAGCCACGGCAACCACCGTCCACGCCGGACGACCAGCTGCCCGTTCTCGAACGAGGCCTTCCACCGAGCCATACCGACCACCTCCCGCGCTACGCACGTTAGCGGCCTGAGGATCACCACCACACTCGTCGTGTCGGGCAGTTAGGGATGACGGATCGACGGGCCCGCGGCATGGTCAGCTGCGCACCCAGGAAGCAGGTCAGAGCGCGGCGGCGTTGTCTTGAGGGAACCCCCCGGTCGCCGCGGACCTCACCGGGCCTGCGGTTCACCCCGATCGGCGAGATCACCGAACCAGGTCAGGGCGTGCTGTCCCGAGGAGATCCCGTAGTCCAGGGTCGCGCGCTGATACACCGCCACGTCGCGGAACTCCGCCGGCACCTCGATCGTGTCGATGCGCTTCTTGAGCGCGGTGAGCTGGGCGAGATGAGCTGCGGTCCGCTCCTGGATGCGCCGCAGCACCGCTACGCGATCCGTCGGGTCGAGCAGGCCCAGGAAGTACAGCCGGGACAGCGCCGCCGTCTCCAGGTCCGCGCCGCTGAGTTCACCCGTCATCCAACGGTGGAACTCCTGCCGGCCCGCCTCGGTGACTCGGTAGATCTTCTTGCCGCGTCCGCCGGGTTCGGTGCTCGCGACCTCGATCAGCCCCTTGTCGAGCAACCCGTCGAGGGCGCGTTTGATGCTGCCCGAGCTGGCGCTGTAGAAGAGCGCAACGCCCGCTTCGAAGCTCTTGATCAGGTCGTACAGGCTCTGCGGGGCGAGCAGCAGCAGGCCCAGGATCACGTGTGCCACATCGCGATCCTACCCTGTTGACTCTCTTAGACATGTCTAGTAGACATGTTGTCATGTTGAGCATCCTTCAGCAGCAGTCCAGCAATCGGGTGACCGACGAGGTCGACGCCGGCCTGACCCGGCTCGTGCAGAAGCTGAGCGCCAAGCGCGGGCTGCACCACGTCAGCCTCGCCGTGTCCAGCGCCGACGGGCAGCGCCACTGGGCCGGCGCATCGGGTCCGGAGGACACCACCGAGCCGCAGGTACGCCCCGAGGCGCCGTTCTTCATCGCCTCGATCACCAAGCGGTTCATCGTCACGCTGGTCCTACAGGCCCATGAGCGCGGCGAACTCGACCTGGACGCCCCGATCTCCACCTACCTGCCCGCGTCCGTCACCACCGGGCTACACGTACGGCGTGGGGTGGACCGGACGGCGCAGATCACCGTACGCCACCTGGCCAGCCACACCTCCGGGCTGCCGGACTTCCTCGAACGACGCCGCGGCGAGCCCAGCCTCTACCGGCAGATACGTGCCGGACAGGACATCGCCTGGACCTTCGACGACGTCCTCGACATCACCCGCAACCAGCAGCGCCCCCACTTCGACCCGCAGGACCTCAATGCCCCCAGGCAGCGGGCACGCTACTCCGACACGGGCTACCAGTTGCTGCTCCGGATCCTGGAGGCGGTCACCGGCCGCACCTTCCCCGACCTGCTCGCCGACCGCATCACCGGCCCGCTCGGCCTCACCGGCACCTGGCATCCCGCCGCCCAGCCCGCCGACCCGGCTCTCCCCGCGCCCCTGCCCCTGCACATCCGTCGGCGCCGCGTGGAGGTGGACAAGGTCATCGCTTCGGCCGACGACCTGTTCAGCACCACCAGGGATCTCCTCGCCTTCGAGCGGGCACTCGTGGCCGGTGAGCCCTTCGCCGATCCGAATACGCGGCACCTGCTGACCGAACGCCGCAACCGACTGAGCAACGCCCCGGTGCTGCGCTACGGCCTGGGCACCATGTTCTTCAAGGTCAATCGGCTGATGTCGCCACTGCCCAAGCCGGTGACGCTGGTCGGCCACTCAGGGTCGACCGGCACCTGGCTGTTCACCTGCCCGGAACTCGACCTGCACCTGGCCGGCACCGTCGACCAGACCGTGGCCAAGGGCCTCCCATTCCGCATCATGGCCGCCTGCCTGCGAATCTGGGCCAGCTGAACACCTACTCGACACCCCGCCAGGGCGGCTTCAGATGTGGTCCGTCTCGCCCAGGTCAGGAAGCCGGTCGCAGCGCAGCGACCCGGGCCAGGACCGTGCGGGAAGCGCCGGGCTGGCCGTCCGGTCCGATCTCGACCCCTTCCAGCCACACCCACTCGCCGTCGTACCACTGACTGACATCGAGCCGTACCCGGACGATCCGCAGCCGCAGCGGGCCGGTGGCGTACCAATGGTCGGCTTCGGCTAGCTGGACCACGTCCTCGGCCGCCACCGGCACGCGGGGCACGACCGGCACGCGGGTCGGTGTCCCCGCGACGCGACCAGGCGGCAATGGTGGCGGCGGCGCGGCGGCGGCCTGCGCCGCCTGGCGCGCCCGCAGGATCAGCCGGTTGCGGATCTGCGCGGGCGACAGGTCGAAGGCGTTCACGGCAGGTACGTCCGCAGAATGCGGGTGACGGTCGCCTCGGCCCAGGCCGCCCGGGGACACGCGCCGTCCGCGCGACAGTCCGCGCATTTGCGGGTACGCGGATCCTCGCCGGGCCGCCGCCAGTGCTGGTTCACCACCCGGTTCGCCCGCGCAAGCTGACCCGAGGTGATCTCGCCACCCGACTGCACCCGATCGGGCTCGGTCGACGCAGGTCCCGCGCACGTCGGCGTCGGGAAGCTCCCCCGGTTGCGCCGCCCGGCATCGGGGTGGCCCACCCGCCGGTTCCGCGGCCCCGCCGGGCGCTCCTCGGGCCGCTCGTAGACCTCCGCGCCGTCGCAGCGCGAGGTCACCCGCAGCTCCGGTACGACATGCTCCACCGATATTCGCCGGAACCGCCCCGGCACATCCCCGTCCGGCACGGCCTGCCCGGTCAGGTCCAGCGCGACCGGCCCCGCCCGCAAGAACCACTTCCACCGCCTACCCATGTTGCTTCCCGAGGCGACGCCCACGCGGCTGCCAAACCACGCGGCCGGAGTACGCGCCAAAACGACAGGTCGTCATGTCGCTGCCTTTCCATGCTGGATGGGAGGTGCGATCGGAACGCGGCGGCCGTCCGGGGGGAATTGGCCGGCCGCCGCGCTGTAGCCATCCTGCGACGGTCCGCAGTCCAAACGCAACGTTCCAAAGCCGAATTTCGCGTACATGCATTGACTTTCTTTTCTGTAACCGTTATGCGTTACAGAGACGGGTGACGCAGTGTTGCGTGCTGGAACCAGGGAGTGTGCGCATGCCTGAGGACATCGGATCGACCGTGCCGCGCCGACAGCTCGGTCGGCTGCTACGCCAGTTCCGCAACGAAGCGGGGGTGACGCTCGATGCCGCCGCCGAGGCCCTGGAATACAGCCGGCAGAAGATCTGGCGGCTCGAATGCGGCATGGGCTCGGTCCGGGTGCTCGATGTCAAGGCGATGTGCGAGCTGTACAGCGTGTCGCCGGAGATGACCGAGGCGATGCGTGGGCTGGCCGCCGAGACGAAATCCAAGGGCTGGTGGCACGCCTACGGTGACGCGGTGCCGAGCTGGTTCGAGCTGTACGTCGGCCTGGAATCCGCCGCCGCCCATCTGCGACGCTACGACGAGTCGCTGATCCCCGGCATCCTTCAGACCCGGGAGTACGCACACGCCCTCTACCGACTCGGCGGGCGGCTGAGCGAGGAGGAACGCGAGCGAGCCGTCCAGGTCCGACTGCAACGACAAGCCCTGCTCATGCGGCGGCTGCCGGCGGCCCCTCGACTCGACGCGGTGCTGTCCGAAGCGGTGCTCCGGCGCGGTGTCGGTGGCCCAACCGTCATGGGTGGCCAGCTCGACCAACTCCTCAAGCTGTCCGACCTGCCGAATGTGACGGTGCGGGTGCTGCCGCTGGCGGCCGGGCCACAGCCCGGCGCGGTCGCCGGATCCTTCGTCATCCTCGACTTTCCGACCACCAAAGGGGGACGGGCCGCGCCGGAGCCCTCGATCGTCTACAGCGAGTCGTTGACCGGCGCGCTCTACCTCGACAAGCCCGATGAACTGGCCGCCTACGAGCGGGTGTGGCGGGGACTGGATGCCCTCGCGCTCGGCGAGGCAGAATCAAAGGACATGATCAAAAGGCTCATTGGGGAGATCCGGCATGACTGACCTGACCGGCGCCATCTGGCGCAAGAGCACCCGTAGCGGCGACAACGGCGGCGACTGCATCGAGGTTGCCGACAACCTCCCCGGCCTCGTCGCCGTACGCGACTCCAAGGACCCTGCCGGGCCGGCTCTCACCTTCTCCCCCACCGCCTGGACCGCGTTTACCAGCGCGACAAAGCAGGCGATCGGCGGCGAAGATTCGGCTTCCGAACTCACCGCCTGCTGACAGAACCACCCGAGTTGTCCGTCGATTCGTACGTGACTTCCACGTCTCTTACCGGCTTCACCAGGCCGGCCAGGAACTCCCGGGTCTCCGGATCCGTGGAGTAAATGATCGTGCCGCGCATGCCGCGGGTGAGCAGCACCTTGTAGGTGTTACGGATCAGACGGTCCGCCTCTTCGTCGCTCACCGTCTTCCGGCTGCGAAACGCCGGGTCCTTCGACTCGTCTCGTCGGGTGATCAGCCGACCATCTCGAGCAAGCAGGTCCGGCCCGATGATGACGCCAGACCAGTCGTACTCGAAGCCCTGTGCGGTGTAGACGCATCCGACCTGTCCGAAGCCGTTCGGATCAGTGGCCCAGAAGGCACTACCCGGAGCGTCGCCTACGCTGCGGTCACTCTTGACGTTCCACGGTCGCGCCCACTCGCCGATCACCACATCGGGCACCAGCGTGCCGTCGGATCGCGGGTCGCTCCACGGCCAGCAGTATCCAGCAGACATCCGGGCTGTTTGCCCCGACTCCCCGGCATTGCCCACCTGGCCCTGACGGGCCCGGAGGAACAACTCCAACTCCTCCGGGGAGTCCGCTAGTCGTAGGTCGAACCGACCGTCGCCAGCCCACACCGAAGGACCACCGTCCTCGATGCCAAGCAGCTTCAGGACCCATTCCTCGTACGCCTCGCTGCCGCCGCAGCGGAACTGGTCGTGCAGCGAGACAACCTCGATCTCCAGACCCAACTTCTCGGCGTGAGCCGAGATGACATCGACGTTGCCGAGTTCTCCCGGTTTGACCACTTGATGCTCGTCGAGCAGGAAGACCGGCACTCGCGCAGTCGAGATCAGCTCGTCCAACTGCAGCCGCGCCACATCCCGGCGCGCCTTGGGGGTGTAGCGGTTGACCGACGTTTCCCGGATCCGGTGCGCCTCGTCGCACAACAACACCTCGATGTCGTTGGCATCGGCGTCCATGAAGCTGTTGAAGTACTTGAACATTCCTTGCAGCCGTGTGGATCCCCGCCCTGCGTAGCGACGCAGGGTTTGGGTGAACGACCGGGAGCCGGTCGCGTGCAGGACGGTCCGGCCCTGCCGAGCCATCTCTCCCAACACCGACAGCGCGATGACGCTCTTGCCGCTGCCGGGGCCACCAGCGACCACCACGACGCGCTTGCGGCTTGCCGCCCGAGCCCGCTCGACCGTGTGCAACACCAGTTCGTACGCCACCCGCTGCTCGTCGAGCAGCGTGAACTGCGACCGTTCCTTGAGTTCCTGTGCCGCGTACCGCAACAGGTGGCGACTTGGTCGCACGGTGCTGGTGAGAAAGCGATCGGCGGCGGCAGCGCCGGACTTCGGCGCGAACCGCGACTGGAGATACTCCAGCCACTGACCGCGACGCTGCTTGGTGAAAAGCCGACTCTGCGCCGTCGGTGGCCGTTCGAGCAGGTCGGCGATATCCCTGTCGACCGCATTGTGCAGGTACGCGGCACCGTGCAATGGATGTTGCTGGCGACCCAGGATGCCGAGAAAGTCGGTGAGGTACTGGCAATAGTCGGCAACCTGCACACCGGGGTGCAATCGCGGTCCACGCGCGTGCTCGACCGCGACCAGCGTGTCGGAGTCCTCGTATGCGGTCGCGTAGGACCATTGTTTCAGCTCGACCACCAGGTAGGAATCCTCCCCGGTTCGCGGATCGACTCCGGCGAGCACCGCGTCGATCCGCCGGCTGGTGAGCGGCAACTGATACTCGACCAAGACCTCAATTTGACCGAGCCCGGCGTCGGTGAGGTCCTGCGCCAGCACCGGCAGGCTGTTGGCCCACGACCTCCGCTCCGCCGGGCTCACCCCGTGGCGCAGCGACCACAGATGATCGGCGATGCGATCGCTGAGGGTTCTGTCGGTGGCGAGACGCAGCAGACTTGCGGCAGACGTACGGAACGCCGACATGGACCCAGGCCCCCAGGCAGCACGAAGTGATCGTGCGGATGGGGGGCATATCCGTTCATCGGAAGCCCGTCGGACCGCTCTGTTGCCAGCACCTTATCGAGTGGGACGGAGACACGACTATCCGGCTCGGTCAGCTGACTGAGCCTTTTTCGCCGAACCATACGACTGTTCGACGGGATAACGGCGGGCGGCCTCGGCCAGCTTGTCGGTTGCTGCCGCCACGAGGTCGATACCCAGGACGTCGGCCAGACGGGTCAGGTAGATCATGACGTCACCGATTTCGGCTCGCACCCGCGCACCATGCCCCGGATCGCTCATCACCGCCGCGGATTCTTCCGGGGTCAGCCACTGCAACTCGGCGAGCAACTCGCCAATCTCCCCTGCGAGCGCCATAGCCAGGTTCTTCGGGGTGTGGAACCGCTGCCAGTCCCGCTCTTCGGCGAACCGACGCAGCTGGTTCACGAGATCGGTCAGCCCGGGCTCGTTCGGATCGTCCTCCACAAGCGCAGCCTACTGCCGCTGCCCACCGGCGCAGCCAACGCTTGCCGCTGTCCCGCCAGCTTCGACCTGTGACCAGGTGCGATCGGTCGATGACGGCCAGCAACAGGTCGATTTTGCTCTACGCGGACAGGCCTTTCGCTGCTCTGGCGGAAAGTTCCACGATGTCCGGCGAAAGTCATAGACATATCGACATCCGCTTTGTTAGCTTCAGGCGAGTTGTTACGTCGAGGTAAACCGATTTGTCGAGGGGCTCCTCGGCCGTGACACCCATCCGACCACATCTGCCATCCCGTCCACCAGAACGCGCCCAGCGCACCGCGAAGGCGGGTGCCGACGGGCGGTTCCGTGCTGCCCATCCCACAAGGAGGAACCAGCCCTCACGTCTACGACCTGCCCGACCAGTCCCTCACCGAAGGAGAGGCAGTTGAAGAGACGACTCGCGCTCGCTGTGGCCGGTCTGACCGCCATCGCGCTCACCGCGACGCCGACCCCGACGATGGCCGCACCGGCGCTCCGCCGGAATCGGCCTTCCAGAAAGTCACCCTCAACGACCCACCGGGCGAGCCGATGGATCTCGCCGTGCTCCCCGACCGCCGGGTGCTGCACGTGACCCGCGCCGGTCAGGTCTGGTTGCACAACCCCGCCACCGGCCGCAACACGATCGCCGCCACCCTTGACGTGTACCAGCACGACGAGGAGGGTCTGCAGAACGTCGCGATCGACCCGGGCTTCGGTAAGGGCGGCAACAACTGGGTCTACCTGTACTACTCGCCCCCGATGGACACCCCGGTCGACGATCCGTCCACTCCGGACGCCAACGAGGGCGATGCGCCGGCCTGGGGCACCGAGGAGGACTTCGCGCCCTTCCGCGGGGTGATCCGGCTGTCCCGGTTCCGCCTCGTCAAGGACAAGCTGGATCTGCGCTCCGAGCAGCAGATCATCGATGTGCCGGTCGACCGGGGCATCTGTTGCCACGTGGGCGGGGACATCGTCTTCGACAGCAAGGGCAACCTGTACCTGTCCACCGGTGACGACAGCAACCCGTTCGAGTCCGGCGGGTACGCGCCGATCGACGAGCGTCCCGGGCGTCATCCGGCGTACGACGCGCAGCGCAGCTCGGCCAACACCAACGACCTGCGTGGCAAGATCCTGCGGATCAAGGTGGGTGCCAAGGGCGGCTACACCGTCCCGAAGGGCAACCTGTTCAAGAAGGGGACGCCGAACACCCGGCCCGAGATCTACCTGATGGGGCTGCGTAACCCGTTCCGCATCGAGCTGGACCGCACGTCCGACACGCTGTTCGTCGGTGACTACTCGCCGGACGCCCGCCAGCCCAACCCGGATCGCGGACCGGCGGGGCAGGGCAAGTGGCTCGCCGCCCGCGAGCCCGGCAACCATGGGTGGCCGTACTGCATCACGCCGGACCAGCCGTACCTCGACTACGACTTCGCCACCGACCAGCCGGGGGCGCCGTTCAACTGCGCCGCACCGGTGAACGACTCGCCGCACAACACCGGTCTGCGTAACCTTCCGCCGGTGCAGCAGCCGCAGGTCTGGTACGGCTTCGGCCTGTCCCCGCAGTTCCCGGAGCTGGGTACCGGCGGCATCGGGCCGATGGCCGGTCCGGCGTACCAGTTCGACCGTTCCACCACTCGCGGCCGCAACCCGTCCGGCTGGCCTGCGTACTACGACGGCAAGCCGCTGTTCTACGAGTGGACCCGCGACTACGTGAAGGCCTTCGAGCTGGATCGGCGCGGTGAGCTGCGCGGGATCGAGTCGGTGCTGCCGTCGGTGGTCTTCGACAACCCGATGGATCTGGAGTTCGGCCCGGACGGCGCGCTCTACGTGCTCGAATACGGTGACGGCTACTTCAGCGAGAACCCGGACGCCCAGTTGGCCCGCGTCGACCACATCGGCTGGGACGGCAACCACAGCCCGGTGCCGCAGGTGTCGGCCACCCAGACCGCCGGGCTCGCGCCGCTGACCGTGGAGTTCTCCAGCGCGGGCACCGCCGACCCGGACGGTGACCGACTCCGGTACGAGTGGTACCTCGACGACGACGACAAGGTCGATTCCCGGGAGGCGAACCCGACGTTCACGTACCGCCGCAACGGCAGCTACGAGGCGACGCTGAAGGTCACCGACCAGAAGGGACGGTCGGCGTCGGCCTCCGTGCGGGTCGTGGTCGGCAACGCCACGCCGGTGGTGGAGCTGGTCAGTCCGGTCGTCGGGCAGCCGTTCACCTTCGGTGACGTGGTGCAGTTCGAGGTGCGGGTCACCGACGACCAGCCGGTGGACTGCGCCCGGGTCAGCGTGACGTACATCCTGGGTCACGACGACCACGGCCACCCGATCACCACGGCCAACGGCTGCACCGGCACGATCACCACCACGGTGCCCTCCGGGCACGATCCGGCGACCGACAACCTGTCCGCGGTGTTCGTCGCGTCGTACACCGATCCGGGTGATGAGGGCCTACCGCCGCTGACCGGCACGACCGAGGTCGTCCTGGTCCCCACCCAGTAAGTTCCCGACCGAGGTCCCTGGTCGACACCGGTCGGCCGGAGACCTCGGTCCGGGTCCACGCACCACGAGAGGAGTGCCACATGTGTTACGGGTACGACGGCGAGGCCGCGCTGCGGCGGTCCGTCATCGACCGGCGGGGCCTGTTGCGCGGTTCGTTGGCAGCCGCCGCCGGTGTGGGGCTGGTCGCGTCCGGGATCGGTGCGACCGCCGCGACCGCCGGTCCCGGCCACGGTCACGGTCCGGGTCACGGCCACGGTCCCGGTCACGGACCGGGCCACGGTCATGGGCCCGGTCACGCCGGGCGACACCACGTGCCGCCGGGTCTGATCAGCATCCAGCTGTGGACGGTACGCGACGCGCTGAACGGCTCGCCGGGCTACGACGCCACCCTCAAACACCTCGCCCGCATCGGCTATCCGAAGGTGGAGTTGGCACTCGGCTACTTCGGTCGTAGCGCCGGGCAGCTGCGCCGGTTCCTCGACAGCATCGGGATCAAGGCCAGCTCCAGCCACGACGGGATCAGCGCCGACGCCGCCGCACTGCGGCAGAAGATCCAGGACGCGGTCACCCTGGGCCAGAAGTACATGGTCGTGCCGTACCTCTACTCCGAGAGCGCCGACGAGTGGAAGCGCTGGGCGGAACAGATGAACGTCGAGGCCGCCGCGGCACGCAGGGCAGGTCTGCGGTACGGGTATCACAACCACGCGCACGAGTTCACCATCGACCTCGGCGGTGGGCGTACGCCCTGGGACATCCTGACCGCGGAGCTCGACCCCAAGCTCGTCCACCTGGAGATCGACATCTACTGGGCGGTCACCGGCGGCATCGAGTCCGGTGCCGGCGCGGCCGATCCGGAGGGCTTCACGCTTGACGTGATCCGTCGCGCGCCGCAGCAGGTCCTGCAGTACCACGTGAAGGACCGGCACGCCGCCGACGGAGACATGGCCGACCTGGGCACCGGGATGATCGACTTCGCGCGGATCTTCCGGGGCCACGCCGTGCAGGAGTACATCGTCGAGAACGACACCCCCGACGTGACGCCCCAGCAGACCGCCGAGGTCGGCTACCGCTACCTGCGCAAGCTGCGGTACTGACCGGACGCCGACGGGCACCTGGGCGCACGGTCGGCCCGGTGCCCGTCGACATCACGGCCGGTCCCCCTGACACAATCGCCGCCATGGAAGCTGCCGAGCTGGTGCTGGTGCTGCGCTACCGCAAGGCGGTGACGTACGGGCTGCACGTCCTGCTCGGCGCGCTGGAGACCCACCAGACCTCCACCCGGTACGAGGTGCGTTTCGGCGACACCCCGGAGACGACCGCCGCGCACATCCGCGACGCCGCCACCACCGCGACCCGGGTGCTGGTGTTGTGGTCGTTCTACTCCCCCGACGCGCACGCCCTGGCCCAGGAGCTGGCCGAGATCCGGGCCCTGGCCGACGCCCCGAACGTGACCCACGTCGCCGGCGGCGTGCACGCGACCGCCGAGCCGGTGCAGACCCTCGACGCCGGGTGGGACATCGCGGCGGTCGGCGAGGGCGAGACGACGCTGCTGCACCTCGTCGACGCCGTCGGTGACCCGGCCGGGATCACCGGGCTGGTGTACCGCGACGACACCGGTGCCGTGGTGCGTACGGGCCGACCCCTGCGGCGACCGCTCGACGAGTTCCGGGGCTTCTCGCTGCGGTGGGACCGTTTCAACGCCCTGGAGATCACCCGAGGCTGTGTCTTCTCGTGCCGCTTCTGCCAGACCCCGTTCATGTTCTCGGCGAAGTTCCGGCACCGCAGCGTGGCGAACGTGCGGTGGCACGTCGACCGGATGCGGGCCCGTGGGCTGCGCGACGTCCGGTTCATCACGCCGACGGCGTTGAGCTACGGCAGCCAGACCGAGGAACCGAACCTCGACGCGGTCGAGGAGTTGCTGGCCAGTTGCAAGGAGGGCATCGGGCCGAACGGGCGGGTCTTCTTCGGCTCCTTCCCCAGCGAGATCCGACCCGAGCATGTCAGCCGGGCGGCGCTTCGGCTGGTCAAGAAGTACTGCGCGAACAACAACATCATCGTCGGCGCCCAGTCCGGTTCGGACCGGGTTCTCGACGCCGCGAAACGCGGCCACGGCGTCGAGGAGGTCAAACGGGCCGCCCGCCTCGGCATCGAAGAAGGCTTCCGGATCAACGTCGACATGATCTTCGGCATGCCGGGCGAGAGCGAGCAGGACGTCGCCGACTCCCTCCGCCTGGCCGGTGAACTCGCCGAGGTCGGCGCCCGCATCCACGCCCACACCTTCATGCCACTGCCCGGCACCCCGTGGCGCGACGCCCCACCCGGCGATGTGGACCCCGAGACCATCCGGCAGGTCGACCGCCTCTCTCAACGCGGCGCACTCTACGGACACTGGCAGAAGCAACGCGAACACGCGGCCCGCCTCGCGGCCGCCGCCGAGGCGTACCCCCGCCCCGGACGCAGCCGCACCATCCTGCCGCAGCTCCCGAGGTCCGAAGCCCCGTAGGCGGCCTGCTCATCTACGCGTTCCCGCGCTTCGGCAAGCGGCAGGCTCTCCCGACCCTGCCGCAGCACCTTCACGATTGCTACTGCTGTCGTGGGACCCTGGAGCACGATTAGCCGCTCCCGGGAGACTGGCCGAACACGGCGTATGTGGGCGGTGGCACGGGCACCTACCTGGACGTTCCGCGACATCGCTGCCAGCCTTGGCAAAGTTATCTTAGTCATTAAGATAACCACATGGACACATCGACTGATTTCTCGGTGGCGATCGCCGGTGCCGGCCTCTCCGGCCTCTGCCTCGCCCAGTACCTGATGCGCGCCGGCATCGACGTGCACGTCTACGAGCGGGACCCGGGCCCCTTCGTCAGACAGCAGGGCTACCGGATCATTCTCGACCAGTACGGGCTGGAGGCACTGCGTACGAGCCTGCCCCGCCCGCTATACCACCTGGCGCTTGCCACCGGCGACGAACCCGGCGGGCAGCTGCGCTTCACCGACCGGCGGCTACGCGACGCCTTCACCATCACCTTCAAGGACAAGACACACGCAACCCGCCAGGTCGACCGGCTGACCCTGCGGTCGATCCTGCAGTCCGGGCTGGACGGACGCATCCATTACGGCAAGGCCGCCACCGGGGTGGACAGCAGCGACCCGGCACGACTGCGGCTGGTCTTCTCCGACGGCGGGTCCGTGCCGGCGAGCGTCATCGTGGGCGCGGACGGCGTCGGCTCCGCGCTGCGCGCCCAGCTCATGCCGGACGCGGCACCGGCGAACACCCCGATGGCCGGCATCTACGGCCGGACGCCGTTGCGGCGAAACGGCCACAGCATCATCCCGGACGCGCTGCGTACCAGCGGGGTCCTGGCCATCGACGACCGGCCGGGCCGCGCCTTCTTCTTCACCTCGATGCGGTTCGGCGAGAACCCACGCGAGGCGTTCGCGCGACTGGCCCCGGGCAGCTACGCACCCACCGGCGACGACTACGTCATGTGGGGGCTGCTGCTGCGGCAGGAAGAGGTGCCCACCGCCATCCGCCGGAACCTGCTGGCACTGCAGGACCTGGCCAGCCACATGAGTACGGAATTCCACCCGCTCGTGCGGCGACTTGTCGACAATGCCGAACTGGACACCATGGTGCTCAACCTCTTCGCCACCGGCCAACGCCCGCACCGGTGGGCGCTGCCCCGGGCGACGATGATGGGCGACGCCGTGCACGTCATGCCGCCGTTCGGCGCGCACGGAGGCAACACCGCGCTGCGCGACGCCGCCCTGCTCGGCCGCAGGCTTGTCGAGGCCCGCGCGAGCGGCACCCCGGTGGAGCGGGCCATCGCCCGCTACCAGGACGAGATGGTGCCGTACGCCTTCCGCGCCGTCGACACCGCCGCCGCTCTGATGCGCCGCCTCACCGGAGGCGCGGCCGCACCGCACTGGGTGCTGACCCGCGTGTTACCTCGGCTGCACCGGGTCACCGTGCCGGAGGCATGATTGCCTGCATGTCCCACGAGCCCGCCCGTGCGTCCGCGATCGCCGACCTCATGCGCGCCGGCCGGGAGATGTCTCGGCTGTCCATGGTGTTCCGGTACGCCATCGCGGAACAACTGGGCCTCACCGTCAGCGACCTGGAGTGCCTGGACTACCTGGCCGACGTCGAATCGGCCACGGCCGGGCAGATCGCCGAACGCACCAACCTCACCACCGGAGCGGTGACCAGCATGCTCCGCCGACTCCAGCAGGCGGGCTACGTCAGGGCCGAACGCGATCCGGCGGACCGGCGGCGGGTGATCGTGACCCTGCGGCCGGAACGGGCCGCCGAACTGGAGCGACCGTACGAGGGGTTCGCCAAGCGGGCGAAGCAACTCATCGAGGGCTACAACGTCGATGAGGTCATGCTGCTGGTCCGACACTACGACCGCATGCAGGCGATGTACCTCGCCGAGTTGGACCGCCTCCGCAAGGGCCTACCTGAGGCAGGTGTCGCGTGAGCATCGGCAGGTTACGGGGTGGCCGAGGCCATGGCGCGTAGCAGTTGCGCCGTGGCGGCGTCGGCCGGGAAGAACGTCTCGATGGAGATCTCGTCGAGTGTGACATCACGTGGTGCGCCGAACACCGTCGTCGCGTAACACAAGGTCAACTCTCCGTACTCGGTGGACAGTTGCAGCGGGATCACCAGGTCCTCCCCCGGCCCACTGTTGACGTGCGCGGCCGTCGGGGCCGGATAGCTTTCCAGTTCGGTCAGCAGTTCGGCCAGGCCCTCCGCGGCGGTGCGGTCGAGTTGGCGGCGTACGCGTCGCAGCACGTGGGTGCGCCACTGGGCCAGGTTTCGGATCCGCCCGGACAGCCCGTCCGGGTGCAGGGTGGCGCGCAGCACGTTGACCGGTGGCGTACGCAGGAATTCCGGGACACCGGCCAGGAACGCGGCCATGGCGTTGTTGGCGGCCAGCAGTTCCCAGCGCACGTTGACGGCGAGCGCGGGGTTCGGTTCGTGGCCGGCGAGCACCGCCGCCACGGCGGCCCGGGCCGCGCCGAGGTCGACGTACGCCCTCTCCGGGTGCACCGGCGCGAAGCCGGCGGCCAGGTACAGGGTGTTGCGTTCGCGCAGCGGCACGTCGAGTTCGTCGCAGAGCCGCTCGATCATCGCCCGGCTCGGGGTGGCCCGGCCGGTCTCGACGAAGCTCAGGTGGCGCGTGGACACCTCGGTCGACGACGACAGGTCGAGTTGTGAGCGGCCGCGCCGCTCACGCCAGCGCCGGATCAGCACTCCCACCGGCTCGCTCCTGGTCATGGACCACAGCCTCGCGCAGGTCACCGTCGGGCGGCAATGACCTCGCAGGTAATCGACATGCTGCGGGCCGTCGGCGCACGGTGGTTACGCGGCGCTCGCCGCACCCGACCTGCCGACCGGGAGAGGAACGACCCCATGACGTCCGAAGCGTACGAGGACACTGTCGAGCGGTACGTCCGGTTCTGGAACACCGGGCAGCCTGAGGAGCAGCGCCGGCTGGCGGCGGACACCTTCACCGAGGAGGTCAGCTACCACGCGCTGGTCGGCGTGCTCACCGGAGCGCAGGCGCTCATCGACTTTCGCGGGCAGTTCACCCGGCATGTGGGTGCCGCCGTGTTCCAGCGGCGCGCGGTGCCGCAGATCCACCACGACCGGGCCCGGCTGATGTGGGAGATCGAACTCGACGGCGGTCGGTCGTTCGCCGCCGGCACCGACATGCTGGTGTTCGACAGGGACGGACGGATCAGCTCGGTCACCACGTTCCTGGACCGCGCGCCGGAGGGCTTCGATCCGCACGCCCAGCACTGACGTCCGGCTCACCCGGGATGGGCTGCACCGCATCGGGGGCCCGGGTGAGCCGGCCCCGCTGGGGCCTCGGCGTACCGTCGTGGTCACTGTGGGCGGGCGACCTCGAACCGTCCGTCGGTGGACAGCACCGTGACGGTGATCGCCGTCGGGACGCCGGCGATCTGCGCCGAGCAGGAGAACCGGCTGCCGACTGTGACCGGCTGGTCGGGAGGGCAGGCGACGAGGTCCGCGTCGAGCCGGTAGTCGTCGCGCAGCACCGACAGCACCCCCTGCTGCACGGCTGCCGTGTCGAAGACCTTCGTGTGCAGGAGTCCGGGCCAGACCAGTGCGAGTACGACCACCAGCGCCACCACGACCACGGCCGATCCGGCCACGGCGACGGCGAGCTTCGGGGGGATGCGCCGTCGGCGCTCGTTCGGCCCGGTCGAGGCCGGTCCCCACTGTGCCGGCGGTGCCGGTGCCCAGCCAGGGGCGGGAGTCGCAGGGGCGCCGTAGGAGTTGGTCATCGTCGTGTCCTTCGGGCTCATCCGGCGGTGGCCGTGGTGGGCGCGGTGACCACCTCGGGCTCAGACGTGCTGCGGTCACCGGTCGGGCTGATCGCGAACCAGGTGCCGCCGACCCCCTGACCGTTGCGGTCGCCGGGCGTGGTGTCCTTGGCGTACAGGTAGACGGGCCAGCCGCCGATGGTCACCTGGCAGGTGCCGTCGGCCCGCTCCACGTACCCGACCAACTGCGGGTCGATTCCACTCGGGTAGATCCGCCCCGGTCCCGCGACGAGCAGCGGCGGCCATGTCTTCGCGCAGTCCCCGTTGCAGGTGGACTTCGACGGCTTCGCGGTGTCCTTGTCGAACCGGTACAGCGTCCGCCCCTGCCCGTCGGCGACGTACGTGCCTATGTCGGCGGAGGCGGTAGCGGTCAACTGGATGAGGGTGTCGCCGCGCCCGGTGCCGGGCTCGGGTGAGAGCGGGACATCGGACGGGCCGCTGTAGATCCGTACGCGACCCTGGGTTTTCGCCACCGTCGGCGCCGCAGTCGGGGTCGCCGGAGCGGCGATCACCTCCGGCGACGTGTCGGCCTCGGCGGTCGGGCCCGGCGTGGCCGGCACCACCGTGGGGGCCGCTGCCGTGGGGGCCGCCACCGTGGCAGGCGTGGCGGGCCCGGTCGCCTGCTCACCACAGGCGGCCAGGACCGCCACGCCGGCCAGTGCGATCGCGGTCCGCGCGATCCGGCTGTGCAACAGCATCTCTCTGCTCCACCTCGTGTTCGGGGAGGACCGTGCCGGTACGCGCGATCCGGCACTCACACGGCGCGGGCGGCGAAGTGGTTCACCGGGACCGTGTCCACGAAGCCGGCCCGGCAACTGAACCGTTTCGGGCCACCGTCCGTGTGGGAGGCGGCAACGGTGAAGGGGCGGCCAGGAGGGACCGCCACGGAGCCGGCGAGATCGACCACACGAGGGAGCGGAACGTGGCCACGTACCACATCGTCAGCGAGGACATGCAGGAGTCTTCG
>NZ_PNOZ01000028.1:0-76537 GCF_002879555.1 Verrucosispora sp. ts21
ACCCCGCGATCTTGCACTTTTGGTCGGGATAAAGCCGACACACGCGACATTTCAGCGACCAAAAGTGCAAGATCGGCGGCGAGGCGCCGGGGTGTCGAATCCCCCGGCAAGTCTGGGAAGTCCTGGGAGTCTCAGGCAGTCCTGGGGCTCTCGGGGAGTCAGGGGGTCAAGGGGTGAGGGGGCGGCGGAGGGCCAGGAGGTGGACGTCGGGTAGGGGGGTCCAGTCCAGGTGGGGGGTACGGGTGAAGCCGTGGCGGCGGTAGAGGTGGTGGGCGGATTCGGCCAGGCCGTCGCGTACGCAGATGACCAGGGCGGTGCAGCCCAGCTCGGTGGCACGGGCGACGCACGCCTCGACCAGTGCTGCGCCCGTACCTCGGCCCTGTGCCGCCGGATCCACCGCCAGCATCCGGAACTCGGCCTCCCCGGGACCGCACAGTTCGGCGTACGGGCTGCCGGGCAGGACGAAGGTGACCGAGCCGAGCAGTTGCCCGGTGGCCGGGTCGGCGGCGACCAGCACCTCACCGTGCGCCGCCCGACCGGCCACGTCGGCCAGCACGTCGGCGTACCCGTTCTCGCCCTTGAGCTGCCCGTCCGCCTCGTACGCGGCGACGGTGAGCCGGGCCACGGCCGGATAGTCCGCCGGCACGGCCGGACGGACCAGCGGGCCGGTCAACCAATCACCGCGATCAGGTCGCCGTCCTGCACCACGTCGCCCTCGTTCACCGCGAGCTGCTGCACCACGCCGTCGGACTCGGCGACCACCGGAATCTCCATCTTCATCGACTCCAGGATCACCAGGGTCTCGCCTTCGGACACGGTGTCCCCGGCCGCCGCGACGACCTTCCAGACGTTGGCCACCATCTCGGCGCGGATCTCCTCGGCCATCTTCGGCCCCTTCCCTCGCGACTGCCTGCGACGTATCAAATCATGCGACGGCCGCCTGTGGGCCGGAGCAGCCCCGCCCGCGTTCGCCAGGAGCGGGCTCTAACATCAACAGGTCGGACCCTGGCGCCGGAAGGACCGGTGCGTGCACCGGCGCCGAGGTCGTGCGCAGGCGATCCGACCATCACGAGGAGGTCAGCATGGCGAAGAAGGCCCGCAAGAAGAAGGCCCGTAAGAAGAGCGCCGCCAACCACGGCAAGCGCCCCAACTCCTGAGCTGGCCCGCATCGCGGACCGGACAGGAAACGCCGATGACCCGGCTCGGGTCATAGCCGAAACGCCGGTGGCCCAGCTCGGGCCACCGGCGTTTGCGTACGAAAAGTGGGTCAGTCGGCCAGTTCGCGCGATTCGGTGCTCTCGAAGATGACGAGTTCGCTGATCCGTACCCGCAGCCGTTCGCGCAGTTCGTCAGGCGCGGACTCGTTGCCGCAACAGCGGGCCACCAGCGCCTTGACCTCCTGCTCGATGCCGTACTCCCGCAGGCAGGGGCCGCACTCGTCGAGATGGTGCCGGATCAGCGTCCGGCGCTCCTGCGCGCACTCCAGGTCGAGGTAGAGGTAGACCTCGGCGAGAACCTCACGGCAATCCGTCTCATGCGGATCTCCACAGCTCACGTCACACCTCCCGGCCACTGGCAGCGGCCGAACTCCGGGCCGACGGCGCGGCGGAGAAGCCGCGCTCCGCGGCATAGCCCTCAAGCAGCTTGCGCAGATTACGACGACCGCGGTGCAACCGTGACATGACGGTACCGATCGGCGTACCCATGATGTCGGCGACCTCCTTGTAGGAGAACCCCTCGACATCGGTGAGGTAGACCGCGAGCCGGAACTCCTCCGGCAACTGCTGGAGGGCCTCCTTGACGTCGCTGTCGGGGAGCCGATCCAGCGCCTCGGTCTCCGCCGAACGCAGACCGCTGGAGGTGTGCGACTCCGCCTCGGCGAGCTGCCAGTCGGTGATCTCGTCGGTCGGCGCCTGCACCGGCTGTCGCTGCCGCTTGCGGTAGGTGTTGATGTAGGTGTTGGTCAGGATCCGGTAGAGCCAGGCCTTCAGGTTCGTACCCTGCTCGAACTGGTGAAAGGCCGCGTAGGCCTTCAGGTAGGTCTCCTGGACCAGGTCCTCGGCATCCGCCGGGTTACGGGTCATCCGCAGCCCCGCCGCGTACAACTGGTCGACGAATGGCATCGCGTCCCGTTCGAACCGGGCCCTGCGCTCGTCCGTCTTCTCGGTGGTCAACCGCACATCCCCTCGGGTCGGATGCTTCCTCGCCGAGGATACGCGTCCAGACCTGCCGGGAGATTGGGTTCCGACGGGTGTGCCCGTCACCACCCTGGCCGGCGGCTCAGCCGCAGGCCACTCCGGTCCGGCCAACAGCTGCCTGAGCTGCGTGGCCTCCCGTTCGTCGCGCTCCCGGATCCGGAACTGGATCGGCACCGGTCACCCCCCTCGCACAGTGTTCGTCCGTGGGGTGCAACATCCGTCGCAGGTCCGGGCATTCCATCTCGCGTCCTCCCATTCCTGGTCCCGGCCGGGGGTGGGTGCACCACGGCCGGGACCGGGAAAGGGCCTGGGAGCCCGGTGCCATCCGAACCCGGGTGACACCATCGGGTGCAACGACCCGAACGGCAGCCGGAAACGGCGCGCTGCCTCAACCCGCCGCGAGCCCGATCCCGACAGCCCTGCGGTCAGTCCTGCGCCCAGCCGTGTCGGCGCAACCAGTCGAGCACCACCACAGCCGTGCCGGTCGGGTCGACCCGCAGGTCGTGGCGCTCCCCCGGCCGGATCACCACGTGCACCCCCGGAGCAGGTTCCGGCACGCCGAAGGGATCCCGGTCGCCGTTGACGACCAGGGTCGGCAGTCCGCTCGCCAGCTCACCGGCCCGACTGCGCTCCGGTCGCCCGGGCGGATGCAACGGAAAGGCAAGCGCGACCACCCCGACGGCCCCGACCGTGGTCGCGGTGCGGCAGGCCACCCGGGCCCCGCTGGACCGGCCACCCACCAGCACCGGTACGCCCGGCCAGCGGTCCCGCAGCACGGCGAGCACCACGCCCCACGCCTCGTCGAGGTGCCCGGCCGGTGCCGGCGCACGCCGACCGGCGACCCGGTACGGCTGGGTCACCCGAGCGACGATCACCCCGGCGGCCACCGCGGCATCGCGCAGCGCGCACAGGTCGGGGGCATCCACACCCCCACCCGCGCCGTGGCCCAGCACGAGCAGCGACCGGCCCGGTCCGGGTGGAGTGTCGATGTCCACCCGGGCCGGGCCACGCGGGGTCTGGATGATCTCGTCCTGCGGCACCGCCTCATTCTGCGGCCCCACCTCCCCAATGCGGGGCAGGCCTCGGCAGGAAGGGGCGCGCCGCGGTCACGGTCGAGGCGGCAGCCCGGTCCTCAGCGGGACGTCACCAGCGCGAGCAGTTGGTCGCGGACGGGAGGGCCCGCCTCGCTTGCCACATCGGGGTCCGGTTGGACCTCGTCACGCCAGGCCACCAGCATCGCCCGCCGCTCGCGGGGGGTGGTGCCGCCCCACACGCCGTGGCAGTCGCCGACCTCCAGTGCCCAGGCCAGGCACGAGCCCTGCACGTCGCAGCTGCGACACAACGACACGGCGGCGTCGGCCGGCTCGTTCGGCGCCGGAAAAAATGTCTCCGGATCGACGCTCTGGCAGGCACCTCTGGTGCGCCAGGCTTCATCCTGTCGACGCTCGCTCAGTGCCCGCAACAGTCGCGGATCACGCCGCGCAGCGGCTACCTCATGTGGACGGGGCATACGTGCCCGAGTCATCCACCCACCTCCCCCGTGGGACCAGCAAGATCGATGAATATCGCTCTATTTGAAGGGAGCGACACCCACCACCGGCGCTGTGTTCTATCGCACTTGTGCACATCGAGACAAGACTTCGCCGCGAAGTTGGCAGAACGATTTGCTGACCTTTCGTCCGCAACCGCGGCAAATCACTCCCGACAATGTGGGGGCGGACCGGTCAGAACAGGGTGACATCCACCTGCTCGGCCGCAGGCATCGACGGCACCCGGGCGATCAACTCAGGGCCGTCGTTGCGCACGTTGCCCACGCCCGGCCCCACCGGCCGGATCTCGACGCCGGCGAGCCACTCCAGCGGCGGCGGCGCGAGCAGGCTCGCCGGGTCGTCCGAGGGGCCCAGCCAGGTCGCCCACCGCTGGCGCGGCAGCAACAGCGGCATCCGGTCGTGCACCTCGGCCAACTCGCCGAGCGCAGCCGTGGTCACCACGCTGAAGGTCAGCAGCGGTCCGCTGGGAGCTTCCCAGACCGACCAGATGCCGGCGAAGGCGAGCACCGGATCGTCCGTCGAGGTCATGTAGTACGGCTGTTTCGAGCCGTCCGGCCGCCGGACCCACTCGTACCAGCCGTCGGCCGGGACCAGGCACCGGCGGCGGGCGAAGGCGGGAGCGTACGCCCGGCTGGTGGCCACCGTCTCGGCCCGAGCGTTGATCATGCGGGCGGCGTTGGCGGGTGACCGGGACCAGGGCGGCAGCAGGCCCCAGCGACCGCGCGAGAGTGCTCGGTGCCCCTGCGCGTCGAGCCGGACCAGGGGCACCGGATCGGTCGGCGCGACGTTGTAGTCGGCGACCAGCTCACCCTCGGTCTCGTCGGTGGCCTCGAACAGTCCGCTCAGCTCGCCGGAGCTCCGGGTCGTGGCGTACCTCCCGCACATGCCGCACACGCTAGCGCGCCGGCGACCGATTGCGATGTCCCGTCCACCGGGAGTGGTACCGGCGGCGGACGGACCGCCCGACCGCGACGCGGCAGAATGTAGTCGTGGGGAACCTGACCGCGACCCGGCCGCTACAGCCGTGGACCGCCCCGACCGCCAGCAATCCGGTCACGGCCTCGCTGCGGCTGCCCGGATCCAAATCGATGACCAACCGCGCCCTGGTGCTCAGCGCGCTGGCCGCCGGCCCTTCGACCCTGGCCAAGCCGCTGCGCGCCCGGGACACCGAGCTGATGGCCGGAGGGCTGCGGGCGCTCGGTGCCCACGTGTCGATCGCCGACGACGAGCGGTGGCTGGTCCGGCCGCACCGGCTGGTCGGCCCGGCACACGTCGACGTCGGGCTGGCCGGCACGATCATGCGTTTCGTGCCGCCGGTGGCCGGGCTGGCCGAGGGCCGGGTCACCTTCGACGGCGACCCGGCCGCCCGGACCCGCCCGCTCGGGCCGTTGATCGAGGCGCTGCGCTCGCTGGGCGTACGCGTCGACACCCCCGCCACCGGCAGTCTGCCGTTGGCGGTGCAGGGCACCGGCCGGGTCACCGGCGGTGAGGTCGTGATCGACGCCTCCGCCTCCAGCCAACTGGTCTCCGGTCTGCTGCTGGCCGCGCCGCGGTTCGACCGCGGGCTGGTGATCCGACACGTCGGCCCGCCCGTGCCCTCCGCGCCCCACCTGCGGATGACCGTGCAGATGCTGCGGGCCGCCGGTGCGGCGGTCGACGACAGCACGCCCGACGTCTGGGTGGTCGAGCCGGGCCCGCTGAGCGGCCGAGGCTGGGAGATCGAGCCGGATCTGTCCGGTGCGGTGCCGTTCTTTGCCGCAGCCCTGGTCACCGGTGGTGAGGTGACCCTTCAGGGTTGGCCACGCAGCAGCGCCCAACCGGTGGAGCGGCTGCGTTCGCTGTTGCAGCAGATGGGTGCGGAGGTCGCGCTGACCCCAGAGGGGCTGACCGTGCGGGGCACCGGCAGGGTGCGTGGTGTGCACGCCGACCTGTCGGACGTCAGCGAGCTGACCCCCGCGTTCACCGGGCTGGCCATGCTCGCCGACTCTCCCTCGGTGTTCACCGGCGTCGGCCACATCCGGGGTCACGAGACCGACCGGCTGGCCGCGCTGTCCCGTGAGTTCACCGCGCTGGGCGGGGACGTCACCGAGTCGGCCGACGGGCTCCAGATCCGCCCCCGGCCGCTGCGCGGTGGGGTCTTCCACACCTACGATGACCATCGGATGGCGCACGCCGCCGCCGTGGCCGGCCTGGCCGTGCCCGGCATCGAGTTGGACGACGTGGCGTGCACCTCCAAGACCATGCCCGATTTTCCGGCGCTGTGGTCGGCGATGGTGACCGGTAAGAGCTGAACGCAGAGACGGGAGCGGTCCTGGCGACCAAGCGGCGCGAGTACGACGAGGACGACGTACGGGTCCGGCCCGGCAAATCCTCCCGTCCGCGTACCCGCACCCGGCCCCGGCACGCCGACGCGCAGAACGGCTTCGTGATCGCGGTGGACCGGGGGCGGTACACCTGTGTGCTGGCCGCAGCCGCGCCGGACGCCCCCACCGTCACCGCGATGCGCGCCCGCGAACTCGGCCGAAAGTCGGTGGTGGTGGGCGACCGGGTCGGGCTGGTCGGCGACACCTCGGGCGCCCCGGGTGCGCTGGCCCGCATCGTCCGGATCGAGCCGCGCCGCTCGGTGCTGCGTCGTACCGCCGAGGACGACGCCAGCACCGCCGAGGGGCGGCTGGAACGGGTGGTGGTGGCAAACGCCGACCAACTCGTGATCGTCAGCGCGCTGGCCGACCCGCCACCGCGTACCGGCTTCATCGACCGGTGCCTGGTGGCCGCGTACGACGCGGACATCGAGCCGCTGCTCTGCCTGACCAAGGCCGACCTGGCCGGCCCGGAGACGGTGCTCGACTACTACACCGAACTGGAACTGCCGTACGTGCTGATCCGGCCGGACTCGTCGCTGGACGCGCTGCGCAGCCTGCTCGCCGGTCGGGTGTCGGTGCTCGTCGGGCACTCCGGGGTCGGCAAGTCGACGCTTGTGAACCGCCTGGTTCCGGAGGCCGAACGGGCGGTCGGCACGGTCAGCGCGATCGGCCGGGGCCGACACACCTCGACGAGTGCGGTGGCGCTGCGGCTGCCCGCGGTGGCCGGCCTGCCGGACGACCCGGGTTGGATCGTGGACACCCCCGGGGTGCGCAGCTTCGGGTTGGCGCACGTGTCGGCCGAGAGCCTGTTGCACGGCTTCTCGGATCTGGTCGAGGCCACCGTCGACTGTCCGGCGAACTGCTCACACAGCGCCGACGAGACCGAGTGCGCGCTGGCCGCCTGGGTCGCCGACGGTCGGGCCGACCCGCGCCGGCTGGCCTCGTACCACCGGTTGCTGGCCTCCCGGGCCGGTGAGACCGACCCGCGCGGTGCGACGAACCCCCGGGACGAGCCGGAGCACGATCCGCGCGGGCGGGCGGAGTGAGCGCGACCCACTCCGCCGGCGCGCCGCCGGCGTCGCTACGGTGCAACCCATGACCGGGTACGCCGACGACCTCGCCCTCGCCCACCGCCTCGCCGATGCCGCCGACGCCATCTCCACGGCCCGGTTCCGCGCCCTCGACCTGCGGGTGGAGTCCAAGCCGGACCTGACCCCGGTCTCCGACGCGGACACCGCAGTGGAACGCGAGATCCGCGCGCTGCTGGCGCAGCAGCGGCCCGACGACGGCCTGCTCGGCGAGGAGTACGGCGCGACGCCCACCGCCGGCACCCGCCAGTGGGTGGTGGACCCGATCGACGGCACCAAGAACTTCGTCCGGGGCGTACCGATCTGGGCCACCCTGATCGCGTTGCTGCAGGACGGCCGCCCGGTCGTCGGCGTGGTGTCCGCGCCGGCGCTGGGCCG
Organism: Verrucosispora sp. ts21; assembly: GCF_002879555.1. Classification (NCBI taxonomy): domain Bacteria; kingdom Bacillati; phylum Actinomycetota; class Actinomycetes; order Micromonosporales; family Micromonosporaceae; genus Micromonospora; species Verrucosispora sp. ts21. Next base: position 7,578 of record NZ_PNOZ01000028.1, read on the forward strand.
CCGCTGGTGGGCGGCGCAGGGCAGCGGGGCGTACGCGGGCCCGACCCCCGACCGGGGCGAGGCGATCCGGGTCTCCGGGGTGCGCCAGCTGTCCGACGCGAGCCTGTGCTACTCGTCGCTGAGCGGCTGGGAGGAGCACGGCCGGCTGGAGCCGGTGCTCCAGTTGATGCGGGACACCTGGCGCAGCCGCGCCTACGGCGACTTCTACGGCTACATGCTGCTGGCCGAGGGTGCCCTCGACATCATGATCGAGCCCGAGTTGTCGCTGTGGGACGTGGCCGCCCTGGTACCCATCGTGACCGAAGCCGGGGGCATATTCACCGATCTGGACGGTCGTCCAGCCCCCGCCGGAGCCGAGACCAGCGCCGTGGCCAGCAACGCGATGCTGCACCCGGACATCCTCGAAAGGCTCGGTCGGCCGGCCGCGCGCTGACGCCCGGTAGCCTCTATCCTCGCCAGGTGGCTACCGCGAGTTGGTGTTTTCTGGCGGCGATGATCGTCGCGTACGGCATCGCCAACCTGTTGCAGTCGGTCGCCGCCGCTCGCACCACGATGCAGCACACCTTCGATCCCGGGCTGCTGCTGCGCCTGGCCGGGCATCGCGCCTATCTGGTCGGTCTGGTCTGCCAGGTGGGCGGGTTCGTGCTGGCCTTCCTGGCCCGCCGGGACCTGCCGCTGTTCCTGGTGCAGGCGAGCGTGGCCGCCGGGTTGGGCGTCACCGCCCTGCTGGGCGTGATCGTGTTGAAGTGGCGACTGCCGATGGCCGAGGTCGTCCTGTTGCTGCTGCTCTTCGCCGGGATCACCGCGCTGGTGCTCTCGGCGCAGCCGGCACCGTCGAAGCCACTCGGCACGGCCGGGGTGATCGCCCTGCTGGTGGCCCTGGGGGCGATCGCGGTGCTGGGCATCTTCGCGGTCCGGTTGCAGGGCGCGCCGGGCTCGGTGGCGCTCGGTTCCCTCGCCGGGTTGGGGTTCTCCGCCGCCGCGGTGGCCGCCCGACCGCTGGCCTCCGCGCCGACCTGGGACGCGTTCCTCACCGACCCGCTGCTGTACCTGCTCATCGGCCACTCGATCGTCGGCCAGCTGCTGCTGGGGCTGGCGATGCAGCGGGGTTCCACCACGGCGGCGGTGGCCGCGATGGACGCCGCCGGGGCGGTGCCCGCGGCGATCGTCGGCCTGCTGCTGCTCAACGACAAGATCTGGCCCGGCCGGGAATGGCTCGCCGGCACCGGTTTTCTGATCACCCTCGCGGCGGTCATCGGGCTCACCCGGTACGCCGAGCCGCAACACCATCACGCGGTCGCGCAGGAGACCACCCGGGCCGTGCTGGACGGCGGCGTGGGCGGCCGGCAGCTGCCTCTGGTGGCCCCTCGACTGGCCGAGGACCGGCTGTGCGACTCGGAGTCGACCGGCCCGGCTCAGGCCGCCTCGACCCAGGCCGCCTCGACCCAGGCCGCCTCGACTCAGGCCGCCTCGACCGGTTTACGCCGTCCGATCACCCGCTCGTAGAGCCGCTCCAGGGCACTCGCGGTCCGTTCCCACGTGTAGCTGCACCGGACCCGGTCGACGGCCGCGTGCCCGTACGCGAACCGACCCGCGTTGTCGGTGATCAGCCGGCGCAGGGTCATCCCGAGCGTGCGTACGTCGCCCGGCGGCACCAGCTTGCCGGTGACCTCGTCGACCACGGCGTCGGCGATGCCGCCCATGGCGTATCCGACCACCGGGACACCGCAGGCCATCGCCTCCAGGGACACCCGGCCGGCCGAGGAGTAGTGCGGGGTGCAGGCCACCACGTCGGCCGAGCGGTACCAGGTGGCCATCTGGTCGTGCGGCACCGCACCCACCAGGTGCACCTGGTCGGCCACGCCCACCCGTTCGGCCAGCTCGCGCAGCCGGCGGGCCTCGGCGTGACCGGCCAGCTGACCGGCCGGCGGGCCACCGGCGATCACCAGCTCCGCCTCGCCGACCAGGCGCATCGCGCGAATCAGGTCGTCCTGACCGTGGCCGGGCGACAGCCCACCCACCGAGAGGATCCGGGGGCGCTGGTCACGCGGGGCGGCCTCGCCGTCGGGATGGAACTGCCCGGTGTCCACACCGGTCGGCACCATCGCCACCGACATGCGTTGCAGACCCATCCGGGTCAGTTCCTCCACCTCGTCGTTGCACTGGGCCACCGCGATGTCCACCGCCCGGGTCAGCGCCCGCTCCAGCGGGATGCGGGTACCGGGTCCGTCGTAGCGCGGGCCGAGGTGCCGCAGTTGCTCCATGCCGAGCGAGTGGAACGTCTGCACGACGGGGATGTCGGTCTCCCGTACGGCGTGCGCGGCGGCCAGCCCGCCGATCCAGTAGTGACCGTGCACCACCTCGGGCGTCCAGTCGGTCGCCCACCGGTCGGCGAGCCACTGGCCGAACTCCGACACGTACGGCACCAGGTCGGCGGTGGGGGTCGGGGCTACCGGTCCGATCGGTGCCCGCTCGATCCGGTAGCCGTCGACCAGGTCGGTATCGGTGACGTCCGGATTGTCCCGTCGGGTGTACACCCGCACGTCGTGACCTCGTCCGGCCAGTTCGGCAGCGACCCGTGCGATGTGCTGGTAGGTGCCGACGACGGTCCCGTCGCCGGAGGTCGGCGCAGCGGCGTGGGCGCAGACAAGGCCGACGCGCATGGGTCACCTCCATGCGTAATTGAGCGGTGGTCCTCCGGTCAGAGCGTCCCATTAACCGGGGCCCGACGAGCCGAAACCTGGCAGATCGCCGCTGCTCGGCGGCGGCATGACCGGCGACACGGTGGGGTATCGGTACCCAATGCCTCTCGTTCGACCGATCAGCGACAGCACGGTGGTGATCACCGGCGCCTCCAGCGGCATCGGCACGGCGACCGCGTACGCCCTGGCCCGACGGGGATGCGCTCTCGTGCTGGCCGCCCGGACCGAGTCGGCGCTGCTGGCGGTGGCCCGGCGCTGCGAGGAGTTGGGCGCTCGGAGCCTGGTCGTACCCACCGACGTCACCGACCCGGCGGCGGTCGAGCGGCTCGCCGCGAGCGCGGTCGCCCAGTTCGGCCACATCGACGCCTGGATCAACAATGCCGCGGTCGGCGTGGTCGGGCTCTTCGACGAGATCCCGGTGGCGGAATTCCGCCGGGTGCTGGAGGTGGATCTGCTCGGCACCGCGTACGGCATGCGGGCGGCGCTGCCGCATCTGGATGCCGCCGGTGGCGGTGTGGTGGTCAACAACGCCTCGGTGCTGGCCGAGGTGGCGATGCCGTACCAGTCCGCCTACAACGCTGCAAAGCACGGCATCCGCGGGCTGTCCGACACGGTACGACAGGAGTTGCGGCTCACCGGTCGGGGCGACATCTCGATCTGCACGGTGCTGCCGGCCGCCATCGACACGCCCTTCTTCCGGCACGCCGCCAACCACACCGGCCAGGTGTTCGCACCGCCACCGCCGGTCTACCCGCCGACGATGGTGGCGGAGACGATCGTCCGGCTGTTGCAGCGCCCCCGTCGGGAGGCGTACGCCGGTGGTGCCGCCCGGTTGCTCGGCCTGCAGTGGCGGCTGGCCCCGGCGCTCACCGAACGGGTCCTCGCCTGGTACGCCCAGCGCACCCAGTTCGGCCCCGGCACGCCCGCCGACAGCAGCGGCAACGTCTTCCAGCCGGACGCGCAGGGCGTCCCGGAGGGCGGCTGGCACGGTCGCCGCCGTCAGGTGGTCCGGGTGACCGCCGCCCTCGGTCTGGCCGCCGCCGGCACCGCGGTCGGCACCGTCGCGGCGATGGCCCGCCAACGCCGTGACGTCCGGTGACGGCCTCGGCGTCCCCGATCGGCACCGACGATGCCGGTTACGGCACCGGGGCAGCGGGTAGTGGTGCAGGTATGCGCGAAGACGAGTACCCGACCCCGCTGTCCGACCCCGAGGCCGACGGTCTGCCCGACACCGCCGACGACGACTCGACGGCCGGGGACGACGTACTGACCGGACGGGAGGCGGACGGCCCGGCCCCCGCCCAGTTGCCCGGCGACCGCGTGCCGGTGGCGGTGGACGAGTTCGGCACCACCGCCGACGAGCAGCTCGACGGTGAGTCGCTGGACTACAAGCTGAGCCGGGAGCAGTTCGAGTTGCCGGTCGACGACCCGCTGGCCGCCCCGGTGGACCCGGACATCGCGGCCGAGGCGGACAGCCGGGAGCAGGCGGCGCAGGCGCAGCTCGATGCCGACGTGATGGACCCGGGCCCGACCTCCGACCCGAAGTCCCAGGTCTCCCTCTACGACCACGGGCAGTTGGGCGCGGGGGACGCCACGGTGGGTCGGCTGGTCCAACCGGACGAGGGCACGCACACCGACCAGGAGGCCGACGCCATCGCCTACGACGCGGGCAGCGCCGGTGGTGGGGCCAGCGCCGAGGAGTTGGCCGTGCACGAGACCCGCCCGCCGCACTCGGTGTGACGCCGACGCGCTACTCGTCCAGGCCGCGTTCGATCGCGTAGCGGGTCAGTTCGACCCGGTTGTGCAGTTGCAGCTTGCCGAGCGTGTTCTGCACGTGGTTCTGCACCGTACGGTGGGACAGGCCGAGCCGCTCGGCGATCTGCTTGTAGGACATCCCCTTTGCCACCAGCCGCAGCACCTCGGTCTCCCGGTCGGTGAGCCGGGGTGCGGTGTCCTGGCCCGGCTCCGGCCCACCGGCGGCGGCCAGCCGGCGGTACTCGCCGAGCACCAGCCCGGCCAGGCCGGGCGTGAACACCGGTTCGCCCGCCGCCGTACGCCGTACCGCGTCGAGGAATTCCGCGAGCGCGGCGGACTTGAGCAGATAGCCGGTGGCGCCCGCCTTTACCGCGTCCAGCACGCCCTGCTGTTCCCCGCTGGCGGAGAGCATCAGCACGCGGACCTGTGGCCAGGCGGCGCGCAGCCCACGGATCACCTCCACGCCTGAGACGTCGGGCAGTTGCAGGTCGAGCACCACCACGTCGGGGCGGGCGGCGGCCACCACCCGGACCGCCTGGCGGCCCTCACCGCAGCTGGCCACCACCTGATGGCCGGCCTCGGCCAGGTCGCGGGCCACCCCTTCGCGCCACATCGGGTGGTCGTCCACCACCATGACTCGTACGCCGCTCACGGGTTCCTCCTCCTCGACACGGTGAGTTCGACCTCGGTGCCGCTGCCCGGGACGGAGCTGATCGTGGCCGTCCCACCGAGGTCGGTCAGCCGGCCCCGGATGGCCTGGGCCACGCCGAGCCGTCCCTGGGCGACGGCCTCGGTGAGCCGGTCCGGGGCGAAGCCCGGTCCCTCGTCCCGGATCGACACGGTCACCGTCGAGTCCTCGTCCTCGACAAGCACCCAGGCCCGTCCGCCGCCGTGTCGGGCCACGTTGTCCAGTGCCGCACCGGTGGCGGCGGCCAGTTCGTGGGCCACCCGCGGGGGCAGCGGCACCGCGGTGGCGGGGGTGGACAGCGAGACGCTGGCCGAGGCGTACCGGCCGAGCAGTTCACGCAGGTCCACCGGCCCGTCGGTGGCGCGCGGCCCGGCGTCGGAGATCAGTGCGCGCAGGGCCGCCTCCTGCTCGCCGGCCAACCGGGCCAGCTCACCGGCCTCCCCGTCGAGGTGCTCGCCCCGGCGGGACACCAGGGCCAGCACCTGCAGCACCGAGTCGTGGATGTCCCGGGCCAGCCGTTCCCGTTCCCGGGTGGCCGCCTCCAACTCGACTGCCTGCTGCAACCGCTGTTCCGCGCGGACCGCCAACCGTGCCACGTGCCCGACCACCACACCGGCCAGCAACATCAGGATCGTGCCGTTGATCGCGGTCGGGGTGACCATGCCCCGGGTCACCAGGTCGGTCCCGCCGATCACCAACGCGGCGGTCACGCCACGGCGTCGGCCACCGGAGACGGCCCAGGCCAGCACCGGCCCGCTGAGCCAGGCGATCGCCAGCGTCGGCAGACCGGCGTCGAGGGCTTCCCGGCCCATCACCCACGGGGTGACCAGCAGGATCGCCACCACGAGACCCAGGTCGGCCAGGAGCAGCGGCCAGCCGCGCCGGGCCGGCGCCGCGTAGCCGAACGCGGTGACGACGGTCCAGGCCGCCATCACCAGGACCAGCGCACCGGCGGCGAGCGGGTGGGCGTACCGGTCCGCGTCGCGGGCCACGACCACGCAGACGTACGCCAGGGAAGCCACCCGGAAAACCGCGACGGCACGCCAGAGCGGGACCTCGAAACCACCGGGCGCGGGCACGTGCGTCACCATGCCACAAACGATCAGCCGGCACCTCGCCCCATGCGGCCCAATGAACCCTGACGTACGGTGGTAAATGCCGCGTAAACCTCCGCGATCTTCTGTCGGGACCGGGCCATGACGAACGCAGAACCCCCCACACCGCGTACGGTGGTGCCCATCGAACACGCCCTCCTGATCGCCGATGCCTTCGACCAGGCTCAGGTGACCGAGCTTCGACACTCGGTCGCCTCCTGCGCGTACGCTGCCGGGCTGCGCGACGATCGTCTCGACGACTTCGTGCTCGCCGTCAACGAGCTGATCACCAACGCCGTGCGGCACGGCGGGGGCCAGGGCTGGCTGCGCCTCTGGGCGGAGCCCGGTCAGCTGCTCTGCGAGGTCTCCGACCACGGCCGGGGCATCAGCGCCCAGCGACTCGACAACCGCAACCGGCCGACGCCCGACACGGCCGGCGGCTGGGGCCTCTGGCTGGCCCGCGAGCTGACCGACGCGATGGATGTCGCGACCGGCCCGGCCGGCACCACGGTACGCATCCTCACCGCGACAGTGGTGACCGAGCAGCACACCGGCCGGCACCGGCTGGACTGATCAGTCCCAGCGGTTGCCGGTCAGCTTCTCGTAGACGTCCACGTAGCGGGCGCGGGTGGCCTCGACCACCTCGGCCGGGACCTCGGGTGCCGGAGCCTGCTTGTTCCAGCCGCTGCTGGCCGCCCAGTCCCGCACGTACTGCTTGTCGTAGGAGAACTGCGCCCGACCGGGCTGGTACGACTCGGCCGGCCAGAACCGCGACGAGTCCGGGGTGAGCACCTCGTCGGCGAGGACCAGCGTGCCGTCCGCCGCCCACCCAAGCTCGATCTTGGTGTCGGCGACCAGGATGCCCCGCTGCGCGGCCAACTCGGTGCCGCGGCAGTAGACGTCGATCGTCACCTGACGCAGCCGTTCGGCGGTCTGGGCACCGACCTTGTCGACCACCTCGGCGAAGGTCATCGGCTGGTCGTGCTCGCCCATCGGCGCCTTGGTCGACGGGGTGAAGATCGGCTCCGGCAGGATCGATGCCTCGACCAGCCCACGCGGCAACTCGACACCGGAAACCGCGCCGGTGCGCTCGTACTCCTTCAGGCCACCACCGGTCAGGAAGCCTCGGGCGACACACTCGACGGGCACCATCTCCAGCCGACGGCAGCGGATCGCCCGACCGGCGAACTCCGCCGGCACGTCGGTCGCCGAGATGACGTGGTGGGGCACCAGGTCGGCCAGTTGCTCGAACCACCACAGCGACAGCGCGGTGAGCAGCTTTCCCTTGTCCGGGATCGGGGTCGGCAGCACCACGTCGTAGACGGAGATGCGGTCCGAGGCGACCAGAATCAGATCGTCGCCGTCGGCGTAGACGTCCCTCACCTTGCCCGAATGCAGAAGTTCCACGGCGACAAGTAGACCACGTGCCGCGCAGGCTGCCGAAAAGCAAGGGGCCCTCGGTGGAGGGCTGTGCAGGAGCCGGGCCCAGGTCAGCGCCGACGGCGCGTCATCCGGATCACCAGCAGCACGACCACCGCCACCACCGCCAGGCAGCAGAGCAGGCTCAGGAAGCCGAAGAAGCCACCACCACGCCGCCGTCGGGCGGCCTCGACGACCAGCTCCCCGGTCCCGGTCGAGGCCCAGGCGGCGACCGGAACGAACACCGACAGCACGACCACGCTCAGGAGCGTGCTGAGCCGCCCCCACCACTTGCTGAACGAAGACATGGGCTCATCCTCGCCGACGAGCGCAACCATGGTCGACAAACGGCACCCGTGTCGACGGCGGTGTCCTTTCGACGGCGGTGGCTTTGTCGACGGCGCGAGTCGACGAGACGACGATGGCCCCGGACCGAAGTCCGGGGCCATCGTCTGGCAGTAGCGGGGACAGGATTTGAACCTGCGACCTCTGGGTTATGAGCCCAGCGAGCTACCGAGCTGCTCCACCCCGCGTCGGTAGATTCAGCCTACCGCACCCACTGCTGCACCGATCACCCACCCCCAGCGTCGGCACGCAGTCGGTGCGAACACCGCCCACCGGGGCCATTCGCGCACCGCCGCGAGTCATGACCCGCATGCCCGCCGGAGCACCAGCGGGGCACCGACCCGAGACTCGGCACCGGACCCGAGAACGAGCCCGAAACGACGATGGCCCCGGACCGAAGTCCGGGGCCATCGTCTTGCAGTAGCGGGGACAGGATTTGAACCTGCGACCTCTGGGTTATGAGCCCAGCGAGCTACCGAGCTGCTCCACCCCGCGTCGCTAGATCCACCGTAGCGCACCACCCCTTGCCGCCGCAAAACGACGCCGAAACGGCCGCACGGCCCCGGCCACTCCCGCGGCCACCAGCGCCTCGCCACGGAACGCCGAAAGGCCTGCGGTGGTGATCGGAGAATCACCACCGCAGGCCTTCACGGTCGACGAACGTCAGCCGTTCGGTGTCGGGTCACCCGTGGGAGTCGCACCGCCCTGGGCGCCGCCTCCGCTGGCTGCCTGCTGCGCCTGCTGGAACGCGGTAAGCGCCTCGTCCAGCTCCTTCAGCGCCCGGCCGTACCGCTCGAAGTCGCCGGACGTCTGCGCGGCCCGCACCTCCGTGATCGCGGCCTGCACGCGGTTGGCGGCCGCGGCCAGGTCGCCGGTGAGCGGCGGCGCGTCACCAGCCGGTGGGGTGGCCGACGGGGTGGCCGATGGAGTGGCCGACGGCTCGTCATCGCCGGCCGGCGGCTCCTCGGTGGCCGGCGGCGGGTTGCCGGCGTTGGCCCGCTTGCCCTGCTCGACCAGTTGCTTGATGCCGTCGGTCGGGTTGTCGGCCAGGACCACGAAGGAACCGCCGTCACCGTAGGACATCAGCACCTTCTGCAGCAGCGGGTACGCGTCGGTCTGGTTGCTCTTGACGTAGACCGGCTCGACGTAGAGCATCCCGTTGCCGAACGGCAGGGAGAGCAGGTTGCCGTACTGCACCTGGGCCTGGTTGGAGGAGAGCAGGTTCAACTGCTGCCGGATGTTGGCGTTGTTGGTCATCTGCTGGTGCACCTGCACCGGGCCGGAGACCCGGGTCTGGTCGGGCAGCTCCAGCACCTGCAACCGGGGCTTCCCGTCCTGGTACGACCCGGAGATCAACGCCGCCAGGTTCTGCCGACCGTTCGGGGTGACCGCGCTGGTCAGCTGGAAGGTCGGCGCGGCCTGCTCGGGGAACTGGGTGTAGAGGTAGTACGGCGGCTGCTTGACCTCGCTGTCCGGCGCGTCCGGCACGTTCGGGACCTGCCAGAAGTCCTGCCCCGAGTAGAAGTCGCCGGGGCTGGTGACGTGGAACCGGGTGAGCAGGTTGCGCTGCACCTTGAACAGGTCCGCCGGGTAGCGGAAGTGGGCGGCCAGCGCCTCCGGGATCTCGGCGCGGGGCTTGATCAGGTCACCGCCGAAGGCCTTGTTCCAGGCCTTGAGCACCGGATCGTTCTCGTCGAACTCGTAGAGGGTGACCGTGCCGTCGTACGCGTCGACGGTCGCCTTTACCGAGTTGCGGATGTAGTTGACGTTCTCCCGGGCCAGCTGGATGGTGCCCCGGCCGGTCAGCTCGTCGGTGGTCTCCTGCTGGAGGTTGACCCGCTCGGCGTACGGGTAGGTCGCGGCGGTGGTGTAGCCGTCCACGATCCACTGCACCCGACCGTCGACGATCGCCGGGTACGGGTCGCCGTCCAGGGTGAGGAACGGCGCGACCTTCTCCACCCGGTCCCGCGCGTTACGCACGTAGAGCAGCTTGGAGTTGTCGTTGACCGCCTCGGAGAGCAGGAAGTTCGCCTCCTGCTCCTTGATCGCGTAGAGCAGTCGCCGGGTGAACGACCCGATCTCGACGCCACCTTCACCGGTGTAGGTGTAGTACGACTCGCGGCCCTCACCGCTCTCGCCGGCCGGCCGGTCGAACTCGGCGGGGTTGGCGTCCGCGCTGGGCTTGCCGACGATCGCGTAGTCGCTGTCGGACATCCGCTCGCCGTAGTAGATCCGAGGCTGGCTGGCCGGGATCAGGTCGCTGGGCGAGGAGCAGGACTCCTGCGCCCGATCACCGAGGAAGCCGGAGACGAAGTACGGCTGACCACCGCAGACCACCCGGTTGGCGGGAGCGGCCACCACCCCGTACCCGTGGGTGTAGACGGTGTGCCGGTTGATCCAGTTGCTCTGCTGGGCGGTCAGCTCGCCGTAGTTGATCTCACGTACGCCGACCACGTAGTCCTGGGTCTGGTTCTCGACGGTGTACCGGTCGATGTCCAGCTTCGGGCCGAAGTCGTAGAAGCCACGGACCTGCTGCAACTGGGTGTAGGTCTCGCTGACCAGCTGCGGGTCGAGCAGGCGGACGTTCGACACCACCGAGGTGTCGGTGGCCAGGCTCTCCGGCGGCGTCAGGTTGCTTGCCGCGTACGGCGTGTGTTGGGCGATGTCCAGCCCGAACGAGGCCCGGGTGGCCTGGATGCTGCGCTCGATGTACGGCGCTTCCTTGTCCCGGGCGCTGGGCTTGACCTCGAAGGTCTGCACCGCCCAGGGGTAGATGCCGCCGATCGCCACGGCGGAGACGCCGAGCAGCGCCAGCGAGATGCCCGGCCAGACCAGGTTGCGCATCCAGGCGTTGGAGAACACGATGATCGCGATCGCCACCACCACGGAGATGTAGGCGAGGATCTCCTTGGCCGGCAGCAGGGCGTTGATGTCGGCGTAGCCGGCGCCGTAGACACCCACGCCGTCGTTGTACTCCAGCAGCATCGAGCGCCGGTCCAGCACGTACGCGACCGCCTTGAGCAGGACGAAGACCGCGACCAGCGAACTCAGGTGAGCCCGCGCGGCGTTCGTCATCCGGTCGCCCACGCCCTGCAGACGCACCCCGCCGAACAGGTAGTGCACGGCCAGCGAGCCGATCAGGGCCAGCACCACGGCGGTGAAGCCGAGGCCGAGCAGGAACCGCCAGAACGGCAGCTGGAAGATGTAGAAACCGATGTCCGTGCCGAACTCGGGATCCTTGACGCCGAAGTCGCCGCCGTTGCGGAAGAGCAGCCACTGGTTCCAGCGGCTCTGCGCGGACAGGCCGGCGAACAGACCCACGATCGCCGCGGCCAGCGCGATCCACAGCCCGAGACGGGGGCCGAGCAGCATCCGGTAGCGCTCAAGCGTGGCCTGCTCCGGCGAGTGCGGTCGGTTGCGCGGTCGCAGTCGCTGCGCGAGCCAGAGGTTGCCCCCGACGATCACCGCCATCGCCGCGGCGGCGGCCAGGAAGAGCACCAGCCGGGTGACGAGCACCCCGGTGAAGACCCCTGTGTAGTCGACCTCGGAGAACCAGAGCCAGTCCGTCCAGGCCTGCACCCCCCAACCCAGCAGGGTGAACAGGACGAACACCCCGATCAGAACGCCGACCGTGACGCGTCCACGTCGGCTCATCCTCGGCAGGGGGCTGCTGCTACGCATGACCACTGTTGGCTCCGCACGCTCGATATGATCGGCACCGACCAGGCACCCAGAGTACGGGGTGTTCCTGCAAGCGTTCGCGCAAGGTCGCGTGGCGACTGCGTCAGGCGGTCGATCCGTAGCCGGGCGGCCTCCGAGTTTGACCTGGTCAGAGGCTTGAGCGTCAACGGTTGCGGGCGGTCACCGGACGATCTCAGCAGTGCGTCGGTTCGCCGCCGGAACGCATCGTTTCCAGCGCCGCCAATGCCTCGTCGAGCGAGCCCACCTTCACCAACGGCAGATCCGGCTGACGGTTGCGCACCGCCTCGGCACAGTTGGCCTCCGGCACCAGGAAGGCCGTCGCCCCGGCCTCCTTCGCCCCGACCAGCTTCTGCGGGATGCCGCCGATCGGCCCGACCTGACCGGAGTCGTCGATGGTGCCGGTGCCGGCGATGATCCGGCCGCCGGTGAGGTCCTCCGGGGTCAGCTTGTCGATGATGCCCAGAGCGAACATCAGACCCGCGCTGGGACCACCGATGTCCTTCAGGTCGAAGGAGAGGGTGAACGGGTGCGGCTGCTGCTGCCCGATGTCGACGCCGATGCGGGGGCGACCGTCGATCTCCCGGCTGGTGATCGTGGCGGTGTCGGCCACTCCGTCGCGGGTGAAGCCCACCCGCAGCGGCGTGCCGGCCGGCTTCGCCCTGATCAGTTCGGTCAGCCGGGAGGCCAACGGCACCGCCTCGCCGTCCACCGAGGTGATCACGTCACCCTCCTGGAGCAGCCCGGCCGCCGGGCCGTCGGCGGACACTCCCTTGACCACGACCTGGACCTCGTACCCGAGTTTGCGCAGCGCGGCGGTCTCCGCGCTGGTCTGCGAGACCTGGAAGTCCTCGGCGTTGCGCTGCTCGACCTGCTCCCGGGTCTCCCCCGGCGGGTAGACCAGCTCGCGCGGCACCACCGCCTGATCGTCGTCGAGCCAACCCTGGATGGCAGAGCGCAGCTTGACGTTGGGCTGCACGCCGACCGTGGTCAACCGGAGCTGACCGGTGGAGGTGGAGGTCTCCCGGCCGGAAACCTGAATCACCTCCTTGCCGTCCTCCTGCCCGAGAGTGTCGACGGTCGGACCGGGACCGAGCACCACGTACGGGACGGGTGCAGCGAGCACCCCGATGCTGAGCAGGGCGGTGAGCAGAGCACCGAGCAGGACGGTCACGCCTCGACGTCTCATGCGGCAGAGCGTACCGAGGCGGGACACGGCGTCCGGGCGGCACGACGGCGACTTCGCCCTCAGCGCAACAGCGGCGCGGGCCACCTGGGCTGCGGCACGCGTACCGTAGACGTCGTGCCTGATATTCCGTTCGGTTTCGCGCTACCGGGTGGGCAGCCGCCCGACCCCAACGACCCCGCGCAGATGCAGCAGTTCATGTCGCAGTTGCAGCACCTGCTCTCCGCGCCGGGAAGCGGGCCGGTCAACTGGGACCTGGCCCGTCAGGTCGCGGCCAGCCAGCTCGCCGCGGCAGGCGACCCGGCGGTCTCGCCGTACGAACGCAACGCCGTCGAGGAGGCGCTGCGCATCGCCGACCTCTGGCTGGAGCCGGCTTCCGCGCTGCCCTCCGGCATCCGGACCGTGGTGGCCTGGAACCGCAACGAATGGATCTTCAAGACGCTCGACGTCTGGCGCAAGCTGTGCGACCCGGTCGCCAGCCGGATGGTCGGCGCGATGGGTGACCTGGTGCCGCCGGAGGCCCGCGCCCAGCTCGGCCCGATGCAGTCGATGGTCGCGACGCTTGGCGGCGCGCTCTTCGGCGGCCAGCTCGGCCAGGCGCTCGGCTCGCTCGCCGCGGAGGTGCTCTCCGCCGGTGACATCGGCCTACCGCTCGGCCCGGCCGGCACCGCCGCGCTGATCCCGGCCAACATCCGCAGCTACGGCGAGGGCCTCGAACTCCCCGAGGACGAGGTACGCCTCTACGTGGCGCTGCGTGAGGCGGCGCACCAGCGGCTCTTCGAGCATGTGCCGTGGCTGCGCGGGCACGTGCTGAACGCCGTGGAGACGTACGCCGCCGGCATCCGGGTCAACCGGGAGGCGATCGAGGAGGCGATGGGTCGGGTCGACCCCACCGACCCCGAGTCGATGCAGGCCATCGCCCTGGAAGGCATCTTCACCCCGGAGGACACCCCGACGCAGAAGGCGTCCCTGGCCCGGCTGGAGACCGCGCTGGCCCTGGTCGAGGGTTGGGTCTGCCACGTGGTGGACGGCGCAGCGGCCGGCCGACTGCCGAACGTGGTCGCGCTGGGCGAGGCGTTCCGTCGGCGCCGGGCCGCCGGCGGGCCGGCCGAGCAGACCTTCGCCGCACTTGTCGGGCTGGAGCTGCGCCCCCGTCGACTGCGGGAGGCCGCGGCGCTCTGGGCGGCGCTCACCGAGCACCGGGGCATCGGCGGCCGGGACGCGCTCTGGGGCCACCCGGACCTGCTGCCCTCCGACGACGACTTCGCCGACCCGGTGGCCTTCGCCATGGCCGACGTCGACCTGATGACCGAGCTGGAGAACTTCGACTTCACCGCCCCCGGCGGCCCGGAGGAGAAGGCCCCGGGCGAGCAGGACCGTCGCGACGACGACCCCAAGGGCGGCGACACCCCGCCCTGACCACGGGGCACGCCTCCGCTCTGATCCGAGCCCTCCTGTCACCAGGATCACGCTCGCTGAGGGAAACCACGCTCGTCGTGCGCAAGATCACGCTCGCCCAACGACGCAAGATCACGCTCGATCCCAGATCGAGTGGCTTCGGGATGTCCTTGAGGCCCTCGACCTGGGATCGAGTGGATTCAGACCGCGTAAAGCTGAGTGGTGTCGCGCCAGGGGGCGTTCTTCACGCCGCGCCATCTCATGTTCAGGTTCTGCCAGGGCGGGTTGTTCAGCCGCTGCCGAGCTGGTGGCACACCGCGCGGGTGGTTCAGGCGCTGCCGGGCTGGCCGGCGCCGGACAGCAGGGCGCGGGTGTTCTCCCAGCCACCGAGGGCCGGGTCGAGCCGGGCCAGGTCTGCCGGACCGCGTAGCCGGTGCCAGGACGGGGTGACCGCCAGGTCGCCCGGGCGGGGTGCCACCGCGCGGACGGTCGCGGGCACCGTGGCGTCCAGGTCCAACGGCGGCAGCCAGGGCGGTACGGGTAGCTGGGCCGCCACACCCAGCAGACCGGCACCACCTTCGGCCGGGGCGACCGCGAGCGGACGGGTGGTCAGCGGACGCAACAGCTTGCCGATGGTGAGCCCCGGCAGGTCGGGAGCGTCCCCAGCGATCACCGCCACCTGTTCGTACGGCCCCGACGGCCGCTCGCCACCCGCCTCCTCCCCGGCACCGCCGACCAGCCCAGCACCGCCAGCCGGGGCGGTGGCGCTGGTCAGGGCGGCGAAGACGGCGTTCGGGGTCGGTTCGGGCACCTCGTAGACGCTGGTGCCGGGCCAGATCACGGCGTCGGCCAGCCAGCGGTCGGCCGGGGTGACCGCCACCGCGGTGTCCACCTCGTTGAGGGTGGCCAGCAGGTCCACCACGTCCTCGGCGAGCGCCGTACGCCAGTGCACCGGGTCGATGCCGGGCGGCGTCCAACTGATCGGCGCGAGCAGGGCCACCACCACACGTCGGGGCATCCTCCGACCCTACGCCGAGCCCGACCGACGCGCTCGAGGGCGTTAGGGGGTGCCGGCGACCGCGGCCACGCCTTCCAGATAGCCTCGGGCGCGTTCGGTCTTCGGGTACCTGCCGACCAGCGCCCAGAACTGGGCGTTGTGACTGGGCACGATGAGGTGCACGAGTTCGTGCAGCAGCACGTAGTCGATGACCCAGTCGGGCATGTCCTGGAGCCGGTGCGACAACCGGATGGAGCGGTCCGCCGGGGTGCAGGAGCCCCAACGGCCGTTCTGGTTGCTCACCCACCTGACGCTCGCCGGAAGCGCCTGTTTGCCGTACTCGACGAGGTAGAGATTGATCAGCCGGTCGGCGCGGTCCAGCAGCTCAGCGTCGGAACGGGCCAGGCGGCCCTCCCGGGCGGCGAGCCGGGCGAGCATCCGGTCGACCCACTCGCTCTCCTCGGCCCGGGAGAACTGGTCCGGGATGAGGACGACGACGCGCTCACCGTCGCGGTAGGCGGACACCGTGCGTCGCCGGCGCTGGCTGCGCCGTACCTCGACGACCGGCTTCCGCGGCCCAGCCATCAGTGGACCGCGCAGCCTCGGTTTGCTGTCACGATGGCAAGCTAATGCGTTGTGACCAGGGGTCCGCAAGGGTCAACCCCGGACACGCGTCCGAAAAGTGATAATTGATTGCCAGGAGTCCTAAAAAAAGTCTGGCCAGGGCGACGCCAGTTGCCACGATCACCCTTCGTGGTGACCGCTGAGCGGTGACGTCGCCGCACCCGCCACTCTAAGTGATCATCGCAGCGGCGGCCGAATCGGGGCCTCACTCCCCGCGTACCGGCATCACCAGCGCATTTGCGGGCTCCCGGTCGGCGTGTCCCCGCGAAACTGACCGATCTGGCCCGATTCGGCGTGCACACTCTCGACGTCGCCTTGCTCACAGTGGCAAAGCGCAGCTGACATGGAACCGCCCACACCTGGGTAGGGTCCGCCAACCAGCGGTCACGAGGGTGGCCGCGGGAAAACACCAGCGCCGGGCGCGTACGCGACCGCCGCCGGAAACCCGCCGGACCGGTATCGACCGGCGGACGAGACGAGGAGGGCAACGTGGCCGACCAGGCCCAGACCTACAACGGTTACTGCGTCAAGTGCAAGGAGAAGCGGGACTTCGAAGGCCGCGTCGAGGTCTCGAAGACCGGCATGAACATGGCCAAGGGCAAGTGTCCGGTGTGTGGCACAACAGTGAACCGCATCCTGGGCAAGGCCAAGGTCTGACGTACGCGCCAAACGAACCGGGGGTGGCCGACGGCCACCCCCGTTCGCGTTTCCGCTTACTGTCGGACGACCGACTCTGGTTACCCGCTGGTTGTGGATATCTCGCCAAATCCTGTGGACAGCCCTGGATCTGAAGCTGGCCACCTGTGGACAACGATCGACGCAACGCATGGAAGCGGTCACTATTCGTACCCATGCCGCCTTCCCCGCCGTCACCCCGTCCCACCCTGTTACCCGGGCTCAGCCGTCTCTGGCGCGACCGGCACACCCTGCAACTCGGGCTCGACCAGGAACGGGCCGTCCTCGTGGAGATCGCGGACCCGAGGACCGCCGGGCTGCTCGACCTGCTCGACGGCACGCACAGCGAACGGCAGGTGCTGACCGGGGCCGGCGCCCGGACGGAGTACGCCCGCACCCTGCTCGACGCCCTTCGTGCCGCCGGCCTGGTGGTCCCCCTGCACACGCTGGTGCCCCGCGAGCTCACCGGGCCGCGCCGGGCCCGACTGGTCACCGAGGCCGCCGCGCTGGCGCTCGCCGCCGCCCGACTTCCCGGCACCCCCGCCCAGGTGCTCCGTCGCCGACTGGCCAGCCGGGTCACGGTCACCGGCGTCGGCCCGCTCGGTGCCGCCATCGCCGTCGCCCTGGCCCAGGCCGGCGTCGGCCACGTCCATCCCGACCTGCCCGGCTGCGTCCGGCCGATCGACCTGGTCGGCAGCGGCATCACGGCTGGTGAGATCGGCCGGCCACTCGGCCGGGCGGTCCAGGCCGCCGTGGCCCGGTCGGCACCCGGCACCGGCACCAGCGCGCTGCGCCGACCACGACCCGACCTGGTGATCCAGTTGGGCGCCGACCGGCCTGCCGCGCTCCTGGCCGCCGGCCACGCCCAACGGCGACAGCCGCACCTGATGGTCGACCTTCGGGAAGGTGTCCCGGTGATCGGGCCGCTGGTCCGGCCGCCCGACGGGCCCTGCCTGGGCTGCCTCGACCTGCACCGCACCGACCGCGACCCCGACTGGCCGGCGCTGGCCGCCCAGCTGGCCAGCCGGCCGGCCGCACCGAGTTGCGCGGCGAGCATCCTGCTGGCGGCCACCGCGTTCGCGGTGGGCGAGGCGCTGCACCAGCTGGACGGCGGCACCCCGGAGACCCTCGGCGCAGCGATCGAGATCGCGTCCCCGGGCAGTCTGCGACGTCGCCACTGGCCGCCGCACCCCCGCTGCGGATGCTCGCGCACCCGGACGTCCGGTGGCCAGCCCGGCCGCACGGCAGCAACGAGGGTGCAGAGTCAGTAACAATGGCCAGGTGACCGACATCCCGCGCCGCGCCGTCTCCCGGACCGCCAAGCTCGCCGCTCTGCCGCTCGGCTTCGCCGGTCGGACCGTCCTCGGCATGGGAAAGCGCGTCACCGGGCTCGCCTCCGACGTGATCTCGGCGGAGATCCAGCAGCGCACCGCCGAGCAGCTGTTCAGCGTCCTCGGCCAGCTCAAGGGCGGGGCGATGAAGTTCGGTCAGGCGCTGTCGGTCTTCGAGGCCGCGCTGCCGGAGGAGGTCGCCGCGCCGTACCGGCAGGCCCTGACCAAGCTCCAGGAGGCCGCGCCACCGCTGCCGGCCGCCAGCGTGCACCGGGTGTTGGCCGAGCAGCTCGGCCCGGCCTGGCGAGACCGCTTCGACAGCTTCGACGACTCGCCGGCCGCGGCGGCCAGCATCGGTCAGGTGCACCGCGCGGTGTGGCGGATGCCGGACGACACGACCCGCGACGTCGCCGTGAAGATCCAGTATCCGGGCGCCGGTGACGCCCTGCTCGGCGACCTCAAGCAGCTCTCCCGACTGGGTGGGATGTTCCGGGCCATCCAGCCGGGGCTGGACATCAAGCCGCTGCTTACCGAGTTGCGCGAGCGGATCACCGAGGAGCTGGACTACGAGCTGGAAGCGGAGTCGCAACGGGCCTTCGCCACTGCGTACGCGGACGACTCCGAGATCTACGTGCCTACGGTGTTCTCCGCCTCACCCCGGGTCCTGGTCACCGAGTGGGTGGAGGGCACGCCGCTGGCCGACATCATCCGCGAGGGCAGCGAGCAGCAACGCGACGAGGCGGGTCGGCTGATGGCCACCCTGCACCTGTCGGCCCCGATGCGGGCCGGGCTGCTGCACGCCGATCCCCATCCGGGCAACTTCCGGCTGCTGCCGGACGGCCGGCTCGCGGTGATCGACTTCGGTGCGGTGGCGCGGATGCCGGAGGGAACCCCGGAACCGATCGGTCGCATCGCGGGGCTGGCTCTGCGCGGCGACGCCGACAAGGTGGTGGCCGGCCTGCGGGCCGAGGGCTTCGTCAGCGCCGACGCTCCGGTCGACGGCCAGGCGTTGCTGGATTTCCTGCGTCCGATGCTCGAACCGATCGCCACCGACGAATTCCGGTTCACCCGGGCCTGGCTGCGGGCCGAGGCCGCCCGGCTGGCGAATCCGCGCTCACCTGCGTACCAGTTCAGTCGGCAGCTCAACCTGCCGCCGTCGTACCTGCTCATCCACCGGGTGACGCTCGGGTCGATCGGCGTGCTGTGCCAACTGGAGGCCAAGGCGCCGTACCGCGGCATCATGGAACGCTGGCTGCCCGGCTTCGCGGCGGTCAGCTGACCCCCTGCGCACACACGTCGGCGGGCGAGGACCTTCTCAGGTCCTCGCCCGCCGGTTCGGTGTCTGGTACTACAGGACGCCCAGTTCGCGGGCCGACCGGGTGCGGCTGGCCATGGCGACGGTACGGGCGGATCGGGTTGCCTCAGTGCTCGTGGTGGTGCGACCGGCCTGAGGCCGGAGCATTCGAGCCCTCGACAACGCTTCGTTGAGTAGTTGCATCTCGGTGACTCCGCTCAGCAGGTGCAGCATGGATTTCGGCTTTCTCTCGGCCGGTGTGACACCGGCGGTACGGGTGCGGTTCGGGAACATGTCAGGCCGCCAGCCGGACGGCGTTGCGCGAGGTGGTAAGGCCGTTGGCCGCCAATCGCGCCTCGGCCTCGACCCGCAGTGCGGCGTCACGGGCGAGGTCCTCCTTGCGCGGACGGCCACGGGGCCGCTTGCGCGGGACGACCGCGCCACGCTCGAAGATCTCGCCACCCCAGACGCCCCAGGGCTCGGCCCGCTCGACCGCGCCGGCGAGGCACTCGACCCGCAGCGGGCAGTCCCCGCAGAGCGTCTTGGCCACGTCTAGGTCGGTGGGTGAGTCGGAGAACCACAGGTCGGGGTCGAACTTCCGGCAGGGCAGGTTCGCCTCGATCTCGACGTTCAGGTCGAGCGGGGCCAACGCCAGACTCATCTCCCGGTCACCTCTCTCTCATCTCGATCTCGTGGATCGCTGGTCCGACGTACTTCGGCGGTGCAAAAAAACTGAGGCCGCGGATCCCGGTATGCGGGTTCCGCGGCCTCGAGGTGAGCCGGTGGTCTGATGGTCAGACCGGTCTACCTCGAGGTGGAACACCGCGGACGTCCATCCGCTTGACGGCGCCATCGACGCCCTTGCCCGTGAAGCCACTGGTCCCCTGGAGCCCACGCTGGGTCGGTGCGAGGATCAGCTCGGCCTGAACCTCGACCCGGTGCACCTGCGGAGCCCACGGTCGCGCGGCGGCGACGCTAGCCCGACCGACCGACAGTGGTGCCGCGGTCAGAGTCAGGGCAGCCGACAGCGGAGCGACGGCAACGGGCAGCGCCGTCGGACGCTTGTTGATGTAGCTCTCCATCGGGGCCACCTCCTTTGACGTTCACTCGTAATCGACTCGGACATTCCCCGGTTGAGCAGCCCGAACAGGGCCCCCTTCGAGGTGTGTTCTGAGGCTATGCCCGCCGACCGCGCGAGGGCAAACGAATTAACGGCCAGATTCAAAAAGTTTTCTAGGGGCAGATTTCGTCGACTGCCGCGCCCTTCACCAGCGCCAGCACCGCCTCGCCGTAGAGGCCCAACTTGCGGGGACCGATGCCGGCGATGGCGACGAGTTCCTCGGCCCGGCCCGGCCGACGTTCGGCGAGCGCGACGAGCGTGGCGTCGGTGAAGACGACGTAGGCGGGCACCTTCTGCGTCTGCGCCACCCGGGATCGCCACTCGCGGAGCCGCTCGTGCAGCTCATCGTCGATATCGGAGGGACAGGTCGCGCACCGCCCGAGCTTGCGGTCGGGCCCGGCGAGCAGGGTCGTACCGCAGATCCGACAGGAGACGATCCGGTTGGCGCGCCGCTGCGTGCCGGGGGCCGGTCGGGTGCCACCGGCCCGTTCCGCCGTACCGGACGCCGACAGTTGGGGCAGGAAACGGCAGGGCCGCCGGGCCCGTCCGCCCGGCGAGCGGGCCGAGGCGTACGACAACCAGAGCCACTCGCGAGCCCGGGTGATGCCGACGTAGAGCAGCCGCCGCTCCTCCTCGACCTGCTCGGCGGTACGGGCGTACGTGGTGGGCAGGGTGCCTTCGGCCAGGCCGACCAGGAACACCGCGTCCCACTCCAGCCCCTTGGCGGAGTGCAGGGAGGCCAGGGTGACCCCGTCCACGGTCGGCGCGTGCTGCTGTGCGGCCCGTCGGGCCAACTCGTCGGTGAAATCGGCGAGGGTGACCGGACGCTCGACGGTGGCCGCCGCACCGAGCGGCATCAACTGCGGGGTGGCCGCGTACTCCTCGGCGAGTTGGACAAGCGCGGCGAGCGCCTCCCAGCGCTCCCGGGCGGCACCACCGGGCGGGGGCGAGTCGGGTGCCCAGCCGACCGCGCCCAGCGCCTCGATGACCGCCGCCGCCAACGGCGTCTCGCCGGGGATCGACCGGGTGGCCGCGCGCATCGCCACCATCGCCTGGCGCACCTCGGGCCGTTCGAAGAACCGGTCGGCCCCCTGCACCACGTACGGCACGCCCGACTCGGCGAGCGCCTTCTCGTACGCCTCGGACTGGGCGTTTGTGCGGAACAGCACCGCGATCTCGTGGGCCGGGGTGCCGGCGTCGACCAGGGCCCGGCAGCGCGCCGCCACGGCGTTTGCCTCGGCCGCCTCGTCGGTGAAGATCCGCACCTCGGGTGCGGGGCCGGCGGGGCGCTGGCCGACCAGTTCCAGCCGCAACCGCGCCTCGGTGCCCCGCGCCTGCGAGATGACCGCGTTGGCCAGACCGACCACCTGCGGGGTGGACCGGTAGTCACGGACCAACCGGACCACTGTCGCGCCGCGGTGCCGGCGCGGGAAGTCGACCAGGTACGACGACGTCGCCCCGGTGAACGAGTAGATCGTCTGGCTGGCGTCACCGACCACTGTCACGTCGTCCCGGCCGCCCAGCCAGGCGTCCAGCAGCCGCTGCTGCAACGGGTTGACGTCCTGGTACTCGTCGACGACGAAGTGCCGGTACTGGTTGCGGACCTGCTCGGCGACGTCCGCGTGCTCCTCGATGCCCCAGACCGCGGCCCGCAGCACGTCCTCGAAGTCGATCACCCCGCTGGTCCGCTTGAGCTTCTCGTACGCGGCGAAGACCTCGGCCACCTTCACCGGCTCGTGCGGTGTCTCACGCAGCGCCTTGGCCGCGGCCACCACGTACTCCCCCGGCTCGACCAGGCAGGACTTGGCCCACTCGATCTCACCGGCGAGGTCGCGGGCGGCGGTCCGGTCGGCGCGCAGGCCGGCCCGGGCGGCAGCGAGGGTGACCAGGCGGACCTTGCTGTCCAGCAGTTCGGGCATGGCCCGCCCGTCGAGCAGCCGAGGCGCGAAGTAGCGCACCTGGCGCAGCGCCGCCGCGTGGAAGGTGCGGGCCTGCACCCCGGCCACGCCCAGCTGAGCGAGCCGGTGTCGCAACTCGGCCGCAGCCCGGGCGGTGAAGGTGACCGCGAGCACGTGTCGGGCCGAGATCTCACCTGTCAACGCCCGGTACGCGATCCGCGACGTGACCGCCCGGGTCTTGCCGGTGCCGGCACCGGCAAGTACGCAGACCGGCCCGGCGGGGGCGGTGACCGCCGAGCGTTGCTCCGGGTCGAGACCGGCGAGCACGCGTTCAGACGGGGAGTTGACCACCACAACGGGGAATTGTCTCAGCTGCCCCGGACGTTGCAGCGGATAGCCCGAGCCTGGTCAGCGACCGGCCGGGCCCGACGTGGGAGGATCTGACCATGCTGACGATGTACTCGACGCCCTGGTGCGGCTACTGCCACCGGCTGAAGTCGCAGCTCGACCGGGAGGGGATCGCCTACCAGGTGGTCGACATCGAGCAGGATCCGGCTGCCGCCGACTTCGTGATGAGCGTCAACGGCGGTAACCAGACCGTCCCCACGCTGCGTTTCGCCGACGGCAGCGCGCTGACCAACCCGTCGATCGTCCAGGTCAAGCAGCACCTGGCCGGCATCGCCGCCTGACGACGATCGCCTCCTGACAACGCCAGTGGCGGTCCACCCCGATGCGGGGTGGACCGCCGCTGCTGTCGGTCAGTACGAAGGATCAGAAGTCACACTGGTTCGGGAACGCGATGCAGGTGGTGATGGTGGCACCCCGCTTCGGGAGCTCGCCGTACCGGTCGGCGTCCACGTTCGCCAGCGTGCCGTCGCTCATCGCGTTGATGATGCCCCAGAGGCCGTTGACGTTCTGCTTGATGAGGTAGCCACCGCTCTTCTGGCCGATGCCGCCGCGCGACTCGAAGAACATCGCGTTGCTGCGCCAGTTGGCGTACTCACCACGCGGGCCGGGGCCGTTGAGCATGGCGGCCGAGACGACGCCCTCGGGGATGTTGATGTACGGGTAGAGGGTGGTCTCGACCACGCCACTCTTGTTGGCGGCGTCCGCAGCCGCGACGCCCATCCGGCGGACGGTGTCCCACTGGCTCTGGGTGAGCATGCCGGGGTCGAGCGAGATGCCCACCGAGAAGGTGGTCATCTTGTCGGTCTCGTCGCCGACGTAGTACGTGCCCTGGTGGTGCAGGTCGATCATGTGGTGCGGCTTGAAGTCGGCCCAGGCGTACCAGAACTGCTGCGACTCGACGGCGCGGTACTGGGTGTAGCTGGTGAAGTTCCGCTCGGTCAGCGGAGCCTCGCCGCGGCTGGCCCGGACGCTGTTGATCTGGTCGAAGATCTGCCGGTCGACGCCCCAGTCACGGTTGAGGTCGATGCGGTGGACGCTGTCCTGGCGGCGGTACTCCTCGAAACCATCCGGGTTGTAGATCGGGATGATCGCGAAGCTGATGTTCTGCAGGACCTCCTGCGTCTTCTTCCCGCCGGACACCAGGGTCTTGAGGAAGTCCAGCGAGGCTTCGGCGCCGTAGGGCTCGTTGCCGTGGATCCGGCCCTGGATCCAGACCCGGGTCTCACCGGTACCGATGAAGGCGATCTCCAGCGGACGGTCCCGGCCGCTGCGGCCGATCTCCTCGATCCGGAGGGCACCCTTGCTGCGGGCCGCGAGGGCGTGCATTTCGGCGGAGACCTCGGCGGCGCTGAGGATCGAGGAGCGGTTGACGGTCTCCTGACCCGGCGGGACGAACGGGCCGTTCGCGTTGGCCACCCCGGGCGCCACCATGGGGGCGAGGAGCAGCGCGGCGATCAGGGCCACATGGCGGCGGCGTGGTCTGGTCACAGTTGTGACGTCCCTTCTGAGGTGTGGTGCGGCAGCGTCCAGCCGGACATCGTCGCGGCCCCGTGCGCCTGTCGCGTCTGTCGCGCGACGTGCTGGCCTGGCTGCAACCTTCCGAGCGGAAGGCCGTGTGTGGTGATCATTGAACGAGGGCTGTTTTCGCAGGTCAAGCACCAATGTCAAGTTCCGTCGAATGTGCAGGACGTGACCGTCGACACTCCATCGGATGTTCGGCGTCTGGAGGAGGGGTATCGGCCAGGGCCGCTGCAAGGTGGAGAAATGATCAGATCCCGGGGTTGGACCGGGTTCGCCGGAATGGCGGTGTCTGATCGGCGTGCTCACCGCCGTACCGTCGAAACGGCAGTACTCCCGTCTTTCCGATCTTCGGGGGCTGGACGCGCTCGCCCTTCGGGGGCGGGGCGCGGTGCCGGGATCCGGGGTCGCGCCGGCTGCCCGGCCGGCGGGCTGAGCTGGCGTCCACGCCAGAGGTATGCGGCGGCGAGCAGGGTGACCAGCCCGACCGCGACGAACACCAACCGGTAGTCGAGCACGCCGACGACCAGGGCGCCGGCGCCGATCGAGAGCGCCTGCGGCACCCGGGTCACCGCCTCGGCCGCGGCGGCGGCCCGGCCGAGCACCTCGGGCGGGGTGCGTCGCTGCACAAGCGTGTGCAGGCCGACCAGGGTCAGCGGCAGCGACACACCGGCCATCAGCACGGCGGCGAAACCGAGCCACATGGTCGGGTACGCCAGTGCCAACGCGGCCGGCCCGAAGAACGCGACACCGGCGGCGAGCGTGCCCACCTCGCCGACCCGGCGCAGCACGGCGGCCGAGACCAGACCGCCGACCAGACCGCCGACGCCCTGCACGGTGACCAGCACTCCGACGAACGCCGCGTCCCGGCCCAGCCCGTGATCGACGTACGCGAAGATGAGCGACTCGGTGAAGCCCATCACCAGCGAGCCGAGCCCGTAGCCGACAAGCGCTCGGCGGATCGCCGGTTCGTCGACGAGGTGGCGCAGGCCCGCGACGAGTTGGACCCGCCAGCGCCGGGCGACCGGACAGTCCTCGGCCGGGTCGTCAGCCGACTCGGCGAGGGGTAGCCCGCCCACCACAGCGGCGGCGACCAGGAACCCGACGATCCCGACGGCGGCCAGCATGCCGCCACCGACAAGCGCGTAGAGCCCGGCACCGGCCAGCGGGCCGACCAGCCGCAGGCCCTGGCGCACCGTCTGGAGCACCCCGTTGGCATCGCCGAGCAGGTCGGTGGGGACGAGTTCCCGGATCAGTCGACTGAGCACCACGCCGACTGTGAGGTTCGCCAGGCCGTAGAGCGCGGCCACCCCGTAGATGATCCACATGTCGCCCGCGTCGCGCACCGCGAGGAGCGGGGTGAGCAGCAGCGCCACGGCGAGGTTGGTGACCACGAAGACGCGACGCCGGGGGTACCGGTCGACGACCCAGCCGACCAGTGGTGCGAGCACCCGCGGGGCGATGATCACGAAGATGATGGCGCCGGCGAGGGCGTCCGATCCGGTCAGGTCCTTCACCCAGATGGCGAGTGCCAGCAGCAGCATTGACTCGGCGATCATGCTGGCCAGCAGTCCGCCGAAGAGCAGGCGGAAGTCCGGGCGTCTCAGGACGGTGCGCATTGATCCCTCCGGGGGTGGCGCGACGGGCGCGGCAGACGCCCCACACCACAGCGCCGCAGGTCACGGCGGGGCCCCTGTGCTGTCGGGTCTGCGCAATTCTGGAGACACGCCCTCGCCGGAACCTCCGGCGCCGGTCGCGACGTCCATACTGACCGTGGGGGGCGACTTTCATACAGTTACCGTCGCGTCTGCGGCGGTCGACGGAAAAGAGGACACCGTGCCTCCAGCCTCACCCGGCCCGATCCTGCGCCGTCGCCGGCTCGGCCTTGAGCTGCGTCGTCTGCGCGAGGCCGCCGGCCTGACCGGGGACCAGGTCATCGACCACATCGGCTGGGCCTCCGCGTCGAAGTTGTCCCGGCTGGAGAACGGACGCAGCCGGCCCGACCCGCAGGACGTCCGAGACCTGCTCGACCTCTACCGGGTCGATGCGGCGCTACGGGCCGAACTGCTCGGCATCACGCAGGAAGCGGGCGACATCCGTGGCTGGTTGAAGAACTTCCCGGCCATGACGCGGCAGCAGCGCAGCTTCGCCGAACTGGAGGCGGGTTGCGTCGAGATCTCCGAGTACAACCCGGTCCTGGTGCCAGGGCTGTTGCAGACCATCGGGTACGCCCGGATGCGGATCACCTCGGCCTGGCAGGTCGACCGGGAGGCCGGCGATCCGGAAGTCGGCGAGGACATCGACACCGAGATCAAGGCGCGGCTGGCCCGCCAGTCGCTGCTCACCCGGGACACCGACGCGCCCCGCTACACGGCCGTGCTGGAGGAGGCTGCGCTCAGTCACCGGGCCGGGCCGCCCGAGGTGCTCCGGGAGCAGATGACGCAGCTGTGCGAGCTGGCCATGCTGCCGAACGTCACGCTGCACGTGCTGCTGCGCGACACGCCGATCGGCCAGTGGTACCTGCCACCGACGGCGTTCTCCCTCTACCGGTTCGCCGACCCGCTCGATCCGGAGACGCTTGCCATCGAAGGTGGCTTCACCGACGTCATGTCGACCGAGGTAATCGCCCTAAATCGCTATAAAGTGGCGTTCGAGTGGCTATGCACGGCGGCGCTGTCCGCCAAAGACACCGTTTCCTGGCTGATGGAGTCGACGGAACGGCTGTCCGAGGCGGTGGTCCCGTCCACCGTGGTAGGTGGTTCGGCAACGGCGCCGACCCAGCGCCGCGGCTCCGCCGAGCGCCTGACGGAACGGTGAGGCAACACCGGACGACAGCCCAGCCACTCTTCGGTGTCGATCGACCTCAGGAGCACAAAGATGAACGAAATCCGCAACACCTCCGTCCTCGCCCAACTCGCCGACGCGCCCTGGCGCACCAGCACGCGCAGCCAGACCTCCAACTGCGTCGAGGTTGCGCCGCTGCACAACGGCCCCGCGGCGGTGGCGCTGCGCGACAGCAAGGACCGCGGTGGTCCGGTGCTGCTGTTCAACCGCGCCGGCTGGCTGGGCTTCATCTCCGGCGCCAAGAACGGGCAGTTCGATCTGAACTGAACCGAACTCGCGTACGCCCGATGGGGTCGCCGGCATCGGTGCCGGCGGCCCCTTGTTGTTCGGCGAGCCCGACGAGCAGGGGTCGGATGATCGGACGAGCCTGCACCCCAATCCGAGCGTTCCACTTGATGAGATGCGATTGCGGCGTAGCATGACGGATGTACCTGACGTGGAAGTTCCATCAACTCCACCCGTCGCGGCACATCCGGAGACCCACATGCGGTTCCTGATCGTTCGCACAAGCATCCGCGCCGCCGCCGAAGCCGACATCACGGCCGCCTGGGCCGAAGGCCACCGGCTGCGGGACGAGACCATCCGACCCGAGCCGCGCCGCCAGGTCGTGCACGCCGAAGACCGCGACGCCGCCTTCGTGCTGGCCCGCGCGTTCGCCACGGTCGGCGCCGTACGTTCCGGCAGACAGCGGATCAAGGTGCTGCCGCTGGACGACCCGGGGCGACGGCAGAACCGCCCGGACGACCCCGGCACCTGACAGCCACACTCGTCCGTCGTGGTCGACCGGCTCCCCCGCCGCGTTCCTCACCCAGCCGACCACGACGGCCCGTGTCCCCGGCCCGTGACCGCCGCGGCAACGACGGTCACGGGTCGGGGCCGCACTCCCCCGACAGGTTCCGCCCGTCTCAGCAGTGGCCGTCGAACCAGCGGTGGATCAGGAACAACGCGATCGACGACGGTGGGGGCAGGCGTAGTTCGGCACCGCCCACGTCCACCGGCCGACCGGCCAGCGCCGCGCCGATCTCCTGCCGGGTGAACCAGCGGGCCTCGGCGATCTCGGCGGCATCGACCCGTACCGGATGCGCCGGGTCCGCGGTCGCCAGGAACCCGAGCATCAACGAGCCGGGAAACGGCCACGCCTGACTTGTCACGTACGTGACGTCGGTGACTGGGACACCGACCTCCTCGTGGACCTCCCGCAGCACCGTCGCCTCGGCCGACTCACCGGGCTCCACATAGCCGGCCAGGCAGGAGAAGCGACGTTGCCCGGGGGTGCTCGGCCAACTGGCGTTGTTGCCGAGCAGACACCGCCCCTCGGCGCCGTCGACACCGTCGTGCACCAGCACGATCATCGCCGGATCGGTACGCGGCCAGATCCGCTCGCCCCGGCTGTCCACCCGGGACCAGCCCCCCTCGTTCGTCCGGGTCGGCTCGCCCGTGACGGGGTGGTACAGGTGCCGCAGGTGCCAGTTGGTCAACGCCAGTGCCGTGGTGAACAGGCCGGCGTCCCGGTCACCGAGCAGGTGGCCGATCTGCCGCAGGTTGACCGCCCGGGTGTCCGGCGCTATCGGCAGTTCGGTGTGTACGCAGAACACCGGCACGCCGTCCGGCTCCACGCCCAGGAACATCGCCTCGGCAGCGAGCTCCGGCGGCAGACCGTCGGCCTCGACGAGGACCAGGCTCGGCAGGTCGGTGTCGGTACGCACCAGGGCGCGTCCGCCGGCCTCGACGTCCAGCACCAGCACCCGTGCCCCGCTCCAGGCCCCGGCCAGCCAGTCGGTGTCGGTGCGCCGGTGCGCCGCCCGGTCCAGCGTGGAGCGGGCCAACGGCGGAGCGGCCTCACCGCCCGATCCGGTGCCCTGCCCGACGCCACCCCGATCAGTGCCACCGCCCGAGCGGGTGGCAGCTCGCGGAATCATGCCGGCACCGGCGCGGTCTCGATCGAGGTCAGGGTGCCCAGTGAGTCCGCGATCCGCTCGGCGTCGCCGAGTACCACGGTGACCGCCCGCGACGGGGCGAGGTGACGGGCCGCCACCGCGGCGACGTCGTCGACTGTCGCCTTGGCCAGTCGGGCCGCGTGCTCGGACAGGAAGTCCAGGCGCAGTCCGTTGCCGGCGTACGCACTGACCAGCGACGCCAGCCCAGCCTGGGTGGAGACCCCCAGTTGGAGGGTGCCGAGAGCGTACTGCCGGGCCTGCTCCAACTCCTCCTCGCTCGGTGCCAGGGTGGCGAGCCGACCCAACTCGTAGTGGGTCTCCAGCAGCGCCGGTGCGGTCACCTCGGTGGCCACCTCGGCGGCGGCCATCAGCAGCGAGCCGGCCACCGAATGCTCCACGAACGAGTGCGGGCCGTACGTGTAGCCCTTGTCCTCCCGGATGTTCTCCACCCAACGCGAGGAGAAGTAGCCACCGAAGATCAGGTTGGCCAGTTGCAGTGCGGCGTGGTCGGGATGGGTACGCGGCACCGCCGGCAACGCCATCCGCAGCGACGACTGCACCGAGCCGGGCCGGTCGATCAGCAGCAGCGGACCGGGCACCAGTGGCGGGGCAGGTGGCGGCGTGGCGGAGTGTCCGTCACCGCTCCAGCCGCCGAGTGCCTTTTCGGCCGCGTCCAGGGCCCGCTCCGGCCGTACGTCGCCGACCAGCACGAGGACCGCACCGGCCGGGTGCACCCGCTGGGCGTGCAGCGTACGCAGGGCCGCCGGCCGGACCGCGCGTACCTGCTCGGGCTCCGGCGTCTGCACCGCGTACGGGTGCTTGCCGTAGATCCGCTTGAGCAGCGCGGTACGGACCAGGTGGGCCGGCTGGCTGCGGGCGACCTGAATGCCGTCGATCATGCGGTCGCGTTCGGTGGCCACCCACTCGGCCGGGTAGTTGGCGCCGGTGAGCACCTCGGCGAGGATCTCCAGCAGGCGATCCAGACCGGTGGCCAGGCCGGTGCCGGAGAGCATCAGCCGATCCGGGTCGAGCCCGGCGGAGAGCCCGCCACCGATCTTCTGCAACTCGGCGGCGATCTGCACACTGCTCATCGTCTCCGTGCCGGAGAGCAGCGTCTGCGCGAGCAGTTGGCCCCGGGCCAGGTGCGCACGGCCGAACGGCATCCAGAGCCGCAGCTCGACGAGCGGCACCGCCGAACGGCGTACGGCGATCACGGTGAGCCCGTTGCCGAGCGTCCGCTCGGCCTGGCTCGGCAGCTTGAGCCGACGGGTCGGACCGAGCGGCGGCAGGGCCCTCGCACTCAACGGGCTGTCTCCTTCGTTCATGACCGGCCACCGCCGGGGATGACCTCGACAGATGCGCGGCGCTCCGGGCGCAGGGTGGCGGCGGCGGCGCGCATCTGCTCGTCGGTGACCGAGCCGACCAGCCGGGGCAGTTCGTTGAGCAGTCCCGGCTCACCGCGTTGCTGCTCCAGCACCGCCATCCGCAACGCGCGGCCGAGCACCGCGTCGGTGTCGCGCAGCAGGTGGGTGGCCATCCTGGCCTGGGTACGGGCCAGTTCCCCGTCGGCCAGCCCGTCGGTGGCCAGCCGGTCCAACTCCTCGTCGACGGTGCGCAGCACCTTGTCCACATCGCCACCCGGCGGCAGGTGCGCCTGCAACAGCAGGGCCGTGGGGTCGCGCACGTCGAACGGGTCGCCCAGGAAGCCCAGGTAGCCGCCGACGCTTGTCACCGTCCGGTCGCGCTGCACCAGCCGTTCGACCAGCCGGGAGGCGTCACCGTCGGTGAGCACCTCGGCCAGCACCACGTACGGCAGGTAGGCGGCGAAGTCATTGATCGGGTCGGGCACCCGCCACCCCGACGCCACCGCCGGTAGCGGCGCCAACTGGTCGGTGTACGCGGTGCGCCGCTCGACCGTCAGTTCCGGCTCGGCGAAGTCCGGGCGTTGCGGCGCCGGGCGGGCCGGCACGTCACCGAAGTGCCGCTCGATCAGCGTGGTCGCCTCGGCCACGTCGATGTCGCCGCTGACCGCCAGCACGGCGTTACCGCTGGCGTAGTAGTGCCGGAAGAAGTCGGCGGCGTCGGCGACGGTGGCCGATTCGAGGTCGACGAAGGAGCCGTAGCCGTCATGTGCGTTGGGGAAGGTGTCGAACATGACCGGCGGCAGGGTCAGCCACGGGAACCCGCCGTACGGCCGGTTGAGCACGTTGACCCGGATCTCCTCCTTGACCACGTCGACCTGGTTGCGCAGGTTCTCCTCGGTCAACCGAGGGCCGCGCATCCGGTCGGCTTCGAGGAACAGCGCCCGCTCCAGCGCGTTGCTCGGCAGGGTCTCGAAGTAGTCGGTGTAGTCCAGGTGGGTGGAGCCGTTGAAGGTGCCACCGGCACCCTGCACGTGCCGGAAGTGCGCGAGCTTCTCCAGATTCTCCGAGCCCTGGAACATCAGGTGCTCGAAGAGGTGGGCGAAGCCCGTACGCCCCTCGGGCTCGGAACGGATGCCCACGTCGTAGACGACCGCCACCCCGATGACCGGGGCGCTGCGATCGGGGGTGAGGACCACCCGCAGGCCGTTGTCGAGAGTGAACCGCTCGACCGGATACCTGGTCGCTGGGATTTTCGCT
The DNA here is from genome assembly GCF_002879555.1 of Verrucosispora sp. ts21. Lineage (NCBI taxonomy): Bacteria > Bacillati > Actinomycetota > Actinomycetes > Micromonosporales > Micromonosporaceae > Micromonospora > Verrucosispora sp. ts21. Next base: position 39,131 of record NZ_PNOZ01000028.1, read on the forward strand.
TTGCGCGTCGGCACGGTCCGACCCTAGCGTCTCGACGGCTACGCGCGGGAGGAACCGTTGTGCGCTGGTGCCGAGGCCGGCCGTGCCGTGAGTGCCGGAATCAGCCGGCCGTGCTGACCACGGACTCGGGGGGAACCGGTGGACCCTGGAGATCCACCAGACTGGAGGGCGCGGACCCGCCGGGAGTGACCGGCCAGGGCGTGAACGCCGCCACTGTGGCCAGCAGCAGTCCGACGACCGCCATCGCCACCACCAACAGCAGCTCACGTGCCGCCGCCGAGCCCACCATAGGTCCTACCTCCCCCGTGCCAAGCCGCATCTGCGCTTGCCCCCCGAGGCCAGCCTCACCCGGCCCGGGAATGCTGACAGTCAGCCACCCGACGCTTCAACGACTGATTCCCGACTCAGGATGCGGAGGAGTGCGCCCGAATGTGCGAACGGTCGGGTCACACCGGCCAGACGTTCACCGGACGTGACCCGACCGTTCGCGATCAGGAAGTGTGTGTCGCCCTGAGGTCAGAGCGGACGGATGTTCTCCGCCTGCGGGCCCTTCTGGCCCTGGACGACCTCGAACTCGACCCGCTGGTTCTCGTCCAGGCTCCGGTAGCCGGAGGACTGGATCGCCGAGAAGTGGGCGAAGACGTCAGCGCCGCCGCCGTCCGGGGTGATGAAACCGAAGCCCTTGTCAGCGTTGAACCACTTGACGGTGCCAATAGCCATGCTTGTTACGTCTCCTTGACGGAACGTCGATCCCGCACCTGTTGCGGGATCGGAGAGAGGAGTGCGCCGGGCGGACCTGCCCGGAACACCTGTCGCTTCTGGTCGCCCCGCCCGGAGAACTCCGGACACAACAAAGTGCGCCTGGGGCTAAGTTCAACCAGGCGCACACAGAGCTGGTAACCAAAACTCGCAACGCGAGGCACGTTACCAGCGCTCCGAGCCCGCAGCAAGTGTCACGACTGCGGAATCGAGGTGATCAACGCGGTGAGGCCGTCGAGGTCGAGCAGATCCGCCGGGCGTACCGTGACCCCCTCCCGCACGTAGTGGAAGGCCGCGCCGACCCGGTCGACCGGGATCCCGGCCAAGTCCGCCCAGGCCAGCCGGTAGACCGCCAGCTGCACCGCGGCCACCTCCGCGGACGCGCCGCTCGGGCGGGCACCGGTCTTCCAGTCGACCACGTCGAAGCGGTCCCCCGGCCGGCGGAACACCGCATCCATCCGGCCCCGCACCACCACACCGCCGATCACCGTGGCGAACGGCACCTCCACCTCGATCGGCGTCCGGTCGGCCCACTCGCTGGCCAGGAAGCGCCGCTGAAGCTCGGCCAACGCCTCGTCCGGTGCGGCGTCCTCGTCGGCCGCCCCGGGCAACTCGTCGGTGTCGAGCAGCCGGTCCGCCCCGAAACGCTGCTCCAGCCAGGCGTGGAAGGCGGTGCCCCGGCGGGCGTACGGGTTGGGTTCGGCGGGCAACGGCCGGCGCAGCGTACGGGCCAGGGCCGCCGGGTCCCGGCGCAGACTGACAAGTTGCGTCACCGACAGTTGCTCGGGCAACGCCACGTCGATCGGGCCGGACAGTCGGCTCAGCTCCGCCCGCTCGGCCAGCAGCAGATCGGCCTCCCGCCGCCACCGGGCCACCTGCGGATCCGAGGCGGCGGAGTCGTCCGGCCCGCCTTCCCCGGTGAGGAACCGGCGCACCAGCGCCGCCGCCTCGGTCAGCGCCGGCCGACGTACCCCCAGCGGATCCGCCGGCCACTCGGCGCGCAACACCACCTCGGTGGTCGGGTTGACCGCGTCGGGCGTCGGCTCGGGCGTCCACTCGTCGACCAGGTGACCGGGCCCGCCGTCCAGGCAGGCGTCGTGTATCTCGCGCAACAGCGCCGACGGCCCACGTGGGCGTTTGGTGCCCTCCCCCCACCAGTGGCCCGAGCAGAGCAGCAGTCGACGCGGGCGGGTCACCGCCACGTACGCCAGCCGCCGTTCCTCCCGCTCGTCGTGGGCCCGCCAGGCGTCGGTGAACTCCGCCATCGTGCGGGCCACCGCGCGTTGATCGGCGGCCTCGGCCAGGGCCAGCTCGGGTAGCCCGTCGGCGTCACCGCGCAACGGGAACGGCAGGACGCCCAGGCCACCGAGCCAGTGATCGGAATTGCGTACCGGCCCCGGCCACACTCCCCTGCTCAGCCCGGCCACCGCCACGACGTCCCATTCCAGCCCTTTCGCGGCGTGCGCGGTGAGGATCTGCACCGCGCCCTCGACCACCTCCACCTCACCGGGGGCGAGCCCACGCTCCTCGTCCTCGGCGGCGGCGAGATAGGCCAGGAACCCGGCGAGGGTGGCCCCCGGCGTCTCCCCGCTGAACCGGGCGGCCACGTCACCGAGGGCGTCCAGGTGGGCGCGGGCCAGCCCGGCGTCACCGGCACCCTCCCCGCCTGCCCGTACCGCCACCTCCACGTCCAGGCCGGTGGTCCGCTCGATGTCCGCGATCAGCTCCGGCAGGGACTGGTCCAGCCGGTAACGGAGCAACCCCAGTTCCCGGGCGTACGCGCGCAGCCGCGCATACCCCTCGGCCGAGTACGCCTGCGCCGGGCCGAGATCGGCCAGCGCCTCCACCAGGGTCGCCTCGTCCAGGCGATCCGTGACGATCTCGGGATCGCCGTCGTCGGCGAGTTGACGGCGGGCTGCGGCGATGGCCTTGGCCCGGCGGTGCAGGGCGACCAGATCCCGTGGCCCGATCCGCCACCGGGCACCTGTCAACAGGCGCAGCAGGGCGGCGCCGTCGGTCGGGTCGGCCAGCACCCGCAGCGTGCACACCACGTCGCGGACCTCGGGGGTGTCCAGCAGGCCGCCGAGCCCGACCACCTCGACCGGTAGGCCGCGCTCGCGCAGCGCGGCGGCGATCGCCGGGATCTGGCTGCGCAGCCGGACCAGCACCGCCGTGGTCGGGCGGGCGGCGACCGGGATCTGCTCGGGCAGCGCCGCGGGCATCCGGGCCGCACCCTGCCAGGCCGCCAGCAGGCTGTCGGCGATCCAGTCGGCCTCGTCGGCGTACGTCGACAGCAGCGCACAGTGCACGGTGCCGGCGGCGGCCCCGCGCGGGCTGCGGTGTGCGATGGGCTCGTCGACGCTGAGCGCGGCGTGCAGTTCCGGCACCCGGGCACCGGCCGCCCGCAACGGGGTGGCAAGCGCGTTGGCCACCGCGAGGATCTCCGGACGGTTGCGCCAACTGGTGGTCAGCCCGAGCACCCGGGCCGGGCTGCCGTCGCTGCCGACGAACTCGGTCGGGAACCGGTCCAGGGTGCCGGCGCTGGCGCCCCGCCAGCCGTAGATGGACTGGCAGGGGTCGCCCACGGCGGTCACCGGATGCCCGTCGCCGAACAGCGCCCGCAGCAGCACCACCTGGGCGTGGCTGGTGTCCTGGTACTCGTCGAGCAGCACCACGCGGTAGCGGTCCCGTTCGATCTCACCGACGCCCGGATGGTCGCGGGCCACCCGGGCGGCGCGGGCCAACTGGTCGGCGAAGTCCATCGCCTCGAAGTCGTCCTTGCGCCGGGCGTAGGCGCGGACCAGCGGCAGCAGCTTCAGCCGGGTCTGCTGAAGGGCCAGCGCCTTGCGTACGTCGGCGTAGATCCGGCCGGGGCGCGACTGCACGTCGGCGAAGAACCGGCCGGTCCACGCGGCCAGGTCGTCCGGCTCGACCAGGTGCTCGTCCAGCTCACCGGCGAGGGCCAGCACCGCGTCGGTGACCGTGCTGGGCATCCGGTCCACCTCGGACATGTCGCCGTCGTAGTTGCGCACGATGAGATCCACCAACTGCCACCGGGACGCCTCGGTGAGCAGTCGGGTGGACGGCTCGTAGCCGGCCCGCAGACCGTGCTCGGTGACGATCCGTCCGGCGTACGAGTGGTAGGTGGCCACCGTCGGCTCCCCGGCCAACGGGTCGTCGAGCGAATCACGCCCGCGCCGACCGAGGCGGCGGATCAACTGGTCGAGCCGGGTACGCACCCGGTGCCCCAGCTCACCGGCGGCCTTGCGGGTGAAGGTGAGGCCGAGCACCTGCTCCGGCCGCACGTACGAGTTGGCCACCAGCCACACCACCCGGGCGGCCATCGTCTCGGTCTTGCCCGATCCTGCGCCCGCCACCACCAGCAGCGGTTCGACAGGCGCGGCGATGATCGCCGCCTGCTCCCGGGTCGGTGCCGGCAGGTGGAGCAGCTTCGCCAACTCGACAGGGGTGTAGCGCGGACCGGAGTCGGCCGCCCGGGGTGCCGGGGCACCGGGGCTGAACAGCGCGGGCTGGGTCATGCTGCCCGCTTCGCCGGCTGGCACGCTCACTCCTCGCGCTCGGGACGACGCATGGTCGGCGGCTCGACCACCTGTCGCCCCTGCCCGGAGACCGGGCAGCTGGTACGCACCGGGCAGACCCGACACTTCGAGTTGGCGACCGCGGCGAAGGTGGACGCGGCCATCGTATCGGCGGTGCGGCGTACCAGGGCGGTGGCCCAGCCGGCCTCCGGGCCGTCGGTGGCCGGCGGCTGGGACTGCTCCCGAGCGTCGCGCGCACCGGTGCCGAGCTGCACCAGGGCCGCGCCGCCCGACTCGTCGCCGAACTCGGCGAAGGCCCCCGCCTCCACCGCCGCCTGGTACGCGCCGAGCTGCGGATGCTCGACCACCTCGCGTTCGGTGACGGTGGTCGACTTGCCGGTCTTGAGGTCGATCACCACCAACCGGCCGTCCTCGTCCACCTCCAGGCGATCCACCCGACCGACCAGGTCGACGGGCCGGTGCGGGTCGTCGAGGCGGACCGCGAACTCGTGCTCGATGGCGAGCAGCCGACGCGGGTTGGCGGCCAACCAGCGCAGTAGCTTGTCGACCATCGCCTCGGCGCGGGCCCGCTCCGGCCCCACCATCCAGCGGGCCGCCAACTCGATCGCGTCGAACCGGGCGGCGACGTACTCCAGCAGGGCGCTGCGGTCGGCGCGGGCGTCCTCGGCGAGCATCGCCGCCGCGTGCACCAGGTTGCCGACCCCCTGTGCGGCGCTGGCAGGTGTGCTGCCGCCGTGCCGTTCCAGCAGCCAACGCAGGCTGCACCGCAGCGCGCTCTCCATGCCCGACGGGGTGACCCGGACGGGTTCCCCCTCCTCGACCAGCGGCCGGTCGTCGGACAGCGGTCGCAGCCCCCACCACTCGTCGGGATGCGCCCCGGACACCCCGGCGGCACCCAGCCGGGCCAGCTCGGCCGCCGCCGCCTGCCGCCGGGCCAGCGGCGCGGCCGGATCGACGAGCGCGGTACGCAACTCCGCCACCAGGGCGGGCAGGGTCAACGCTCGCGGTGGCCGGCTGACCGGCAAGGTACGCGGCCCGCCCGCCTCGCTGACCGACGCCGCACTGTCGGAGGTCTCACTGACCGACGCCGCACTGTCGGAGGTCTCGCTGTCGGAGGTTCCGGTGCCCGCCGTCGCGTCGGTGGGGGTGTCGCCGGGGCCGAGTTCGTAGAGGAATCGGCTGGGTTGTTCGTCGTGGTCGTCGCCGCCGACCGAGGCCGAGGCGACCGCGCTGACCAGCAGGCGACGTCGGGCCCGGGTCACCGCGACATGGAACAGCCGTCGCTCCTCGTCCAGCAGGGCGGAGGTCTGCCCGACCATGGTGGCCACCGTTCCCGCGCCGTCCGCCCGGCCGGCCAGCACGTCCACCAGCCGTTCCGAGCCGAGCAGGCTGCCGCGCAGCCGCAGGTCGGGCCAGACGCCCTCCTGCACACCGGCGACGGCCACCAGGTCCCACTCCAGCCCCTTCGCGGCGTGCGCGGTGAGCAGCCGTACCGCGTCGCCCCGGTCGGCGGTCGGCGCGAGGGTGTCGGCGGGCAACTCCTGCCCGAGCACATGGTCGAGGAAGACCTCGGTACGCGCACCGGGCAGCCGGTCGGTGAACCGGGCGGCGGCGTCGAAGAGGACCATCACCGCGTCCAGATCGCGGTCGGCCGCCTCCGCCCGACGACGCCGCGCCAGATCGCCTTCGCCGGACACCGACGGCCCTCGGGTCAACGCCGCCGACCAGAGTTCGGCGAGACCACTGGCCCGCCAGACCGCCCAGAGCACGTCCTCGGCGGTGGCGCCCGGCCGAGCGGCCGTCTCCCGGGCCACGGCCAGCAGCCCGGCCACCGTCTGCGCCGGCTCGGCCCAGCGCCGCTCGACACCGGCCAGCTCGGCCGGATCACGCAGCGCCTCGATGATCAACTCGCCGGAAGGGCGGCGATCGCCGGCTGCCAGCGCCAGAGCCCGCAGGCCCTGGCGCAGCCGCCGCTCCGCCAGCGGATCGGCACCGCCCAACGGTGAGTGCAGCAGCGCGACCGCCGCCTCCTCGTCGAGCCGGTCCGGCTCCAGCGCACAACGCAGCAGGAGCAGCAGCGGCGCGACTGCCGGTTGCAGATGCAGCGGCAGGTCCTCGCCGTGCACCACGGTCGGCACACCGGCCGCGTGCAGGGCGCGGCGCAGCGTGGGCAGTTGCCGGCCGGTGGACCGCACCAGCACCGCCATCCGCGCCCACGGCAGCCCGCCGAGCAGGTGCGCCTCACGCAACGCGTGCGCCAACCAGGCCGCCTCACTGGTGGCCGACCGGAAGGTATGGATCTCCATCGAGCCCGGTGGCGTGCCCGGCACGGGACGCAGCCGGCGGTGCGCCGCCGGACCACGCAGCCGCCGCGCCAGTCGGGCGGAGGCGGCCAGCAGCCGCTCCCCGCAGCGGTAGCTCGTGGTCAGCAGCACCTGGGCGGCCGGCGCACCGGACGCCGTCCGGAACCGGTGCGGAAACGTGGTCACGCCGGTCGGGTCGGCGCCCCGGAAGGCGTACGTGGACGAGTCCGGATCGGCGAAGGCGACCAGGGTCAGACCGCCCCCGGCCACCGTCTCCAGCAGATCGCGCTGGGCGGGGTCGGTGTCGGCCAGCTCGTCGACGTAGACGTACGCCAGCCGACGCCGCTCGACGGCCAGCAGCTCCGGATCGTCACGCAGCATCCCGGTGGCCGCCCGGACCAGCTCCGCCGGGTCGTACGCGACCGATCCCCGGTTGGCGACGTCCCGCAGCGCCAGCACGGCCACGTACTCGCGCAGGAACCGGGCAGCCGCCGGCCAGTCGGCCCGACCCAGCTTCTCCCCGAGCCGCGCCAACTCGACCGGACCCACCCCCCGCTCGGCCGCCCGCATCAGCAGGTCACGCAGCTGTGCTGCGAAAGCGCGGGTACGCAACGCCGGACGCAGATCCTCCGGCCAGCTGACCTGGTCGTCGCCGGGCTCCTCCCCGACCACGTCCAGCAGCTCACGAATGATCAGATCCTGCTCGGGGCCGGTGAGCAGGCGCGGCGACGGCTCACCCCGCTCGGCCGCCGCACGCCGCAACAACCCGAAGGCGTACGCCGGGAAGGTACGCACCAGCGGCTCGCGCAGCACCCGCTGCCCATCGGCGGCGATCCGCGCCTCGATACGGTGCCGCAGGTCGGCAGCACCCCGCCGGCTGAAGGTGAGGACCAGGATCCGCTCCGGATCGACCCCTTCGGCGACCCGACTGGCAACCGCCTCGACCAGGGTGCTGGTCTTCCCCGTGCCCGGTCCCCCCAGCACCAGCATCGGCCCGTCGGTGTGCGCCACCACCTCCGCCTGCCCCGCATCCGCCACCCACCCCAGCCCACCCCGCAGCCCAACGCCCCGCGCCGAGCCGCTCTGCGGGCGAGAGGCCTGCGTCGGGCCGGGCTGCTCGGGAGAGCCTTCACCAGCGGGCGGCGAGGTGGGCGCTGGCGCAGTCGACGGCGGGTCGGCGACCGGAAGAGCCTGCGCCGGGGAGCGCCCGTCGGTCGGGCCGTCTCCCTCGGTCGGCCCCCCGGGCCGACGCACCAGCCGGTACGCCTGCATCCCGACATCCCATCACGGGCCTGCGACACCCCCTGCCGCGCCACACCCCCGGAGTTCCGACGCACACCGCGACCTCGACGCACCATCACACCTGCCCCACCCAGCGTGACCGTCCATGATCACCCTCGACCCCTGCCTGACCCAACAGCAAGAAGGGCAGGAACGGGGCAGGAGGGGGAGGTCAGGTGAGGCGGGATTCGAGGAGGTCCAGGGCGGCGGGGAGGGTGTCGGCGAACTGCAGGAGGTTGAAGCCGCCGGGCTTGACGAAGTTCTGCGCGGTCACGTTGCGCAGCCACTCCACCAGGGGCGAGTAGAAGCCGTCGGTGTCCACCAGCACCATCGGCTTGCGGTGCAGGGCCAGGGTGGCGGTGGTCCAGACCTCGAAGAGTTCGTCGAGGGTGCCCAACCCGCCGGGCAGCGTGAGGAAGGCGTCCGACTTCTCGATCATGACAACCTTCCGGCTGGCCATCGAGTCGGTGACCACCAGCTCGTCGGAGGCCAGGTCGGCGACCTCCAGGTCGACGAGCGCCTGCGGGATCACGCCGATCGTCCGGCCACCGGCCGACCGGGCCCCGTCGACAAGTGCGCCCATCATTCCGACGCAGCCGCCGCCGCTGACCAGGGTGTGTCCGCGCCGGGCGATCTCCGCGCCGGTGGCGGTGGCGAGGTCCAGCCAACGCTGGTCGAGGGTACGGGAGGAGGCACAGAATACGCAGATCGCAGCCACTCGGTCAGCGCTCCGACTCTTCTGCCGCCGCCTGCTGGTCCGCGGCGGTACGGGCCACGGCCTCCTCGCGTACCACCTCCTGCTCGGTGCTGAGCGCGGCCTCGGCCTCCACGATGTGCCGCACCGCCTCGGCGATGTCGTCGGTGACGCGGATCAGGTCGAGGTCGACCGGGCCGATCTTGCCCTCCACCGCCATGGTGTCGCGCAGCCAGTCGAGCAGCCCCCGCCAGTAGTCGCTGCCCATCAGCACCACCGGGAACCGGGTGACCTTGCCGGTCTGCACCAACGTGAGTGCCTCGAACAACTCGTCCAGGGTGCCGAAGCCACCGGGCAGCACCACGAACGCCTGGGCGTACTTGACGAACATGGTCTTGCGGGCGAAGAAGTAGCGGAAGTCGATCGCGAGGTCGACCCACTCGTTGATGCCCTGCTCGAAGGGGAGTTCGATGCCGAGGCCCACCGAGCGTCCGCCGGCCTCGCTCGCGCCCCGGTTGGCCGCCTCCATCACGCCCGGGCCACCCCCGGTGATCACCGCGTAGCCGGCCCGGGCCAGGGCCGCGCCGACCGCCTCGGCGAGCTGGCACTCCGGGCTGTCCGGTTTGCTGCGGGCCGAGCCGAAGACGCTAACCGCCGGCGGCAGGTCGGCGAGGGTGTCGAAGCCCTCGACGAACTCGGAGAGGATGCGCAACGCACGCCAGGAGTCCTTGGTCCGCCAGTCGGCTCGGGCCCGCGAATCCAGCAGCCCCTGGTCGGCGGTGCTGGTGGGAATAGCCTGCCGGCGCATCGTGACGGCGCCTCGATGCCGCTCCCGTCCTGGTTCGCGGTGGTTGCTCTGCTCCATGGGAGCAACCGTAGTGGAGCCGGGCCGCAGAACTCGGCAAACACTTTGTGATCTTGTGCAACCAAATCGCTTTCCCAGGCGTCGTACTATTCACATACCGGGTATGCCCCGGCGCGCGGCTTCGGGGGAGGAGACAACGCGTGATCAACAACAACGAACGGATCCGGATCCGGCGACAGATGCAGCGGCGCATCCGCGACGTGGTGGCCGAGCGTCGCCGGGAGCGGCTGCTCGAAACCGCTCCCGAGCCTGACGCCGAACCCGCCACCGACTCCCAACTCACCGCCGTCTGACCGAAAGGCACAAGCCTTCCGGTCAGACGCCGGCAAACCGACGGTTCGGGCGTTCGACGAACCAGGTTCAGGCGCCGGCAAGCCAACTGTGCAGGATGGCCGCGCCCTCGCGGATCTTGCCGATCTCCACGTGCTCGTCCGGGTGGTGGGCCAGGTTCGGGTCACCGGGGCCGAAGTTGAGGGCCGGGATGCCCAGCGCCGCGAAGCGGGCCACGTCCGTCCAGCCCAGCTTGCCGATCGGGGCGGCACCCACCGCCGCCAGGAACTCCCGCGCCGGCGGGGCGTCGAGCCCCGGCAGGGCGCCAGGCGCGCAGTCCGTCACCGCAAGCTCGTACCCCGCGAGCACCTCGCGCAGGTGCGCCTCGGCCTCGGCCGGCGTACGGTCCGGCGCGAAGCGGTAGTTGACCTCGATCTCGCACCGGTCCGGCACCACGTTGCCGGCGACCCCACCGTGGATGCGCACCGCGTTCATCCCCTCGCGGTAGTCGCAGCCGTCGATCGTCACCCGTCGGGCCTGGTACTCGGCGAGCCGGCGCAGCACGTCACCGGCGGCGTGCACGGCGTTGACCCCGTGCCAGGAGCGGGCCGAGTGGGCCCGGACGCCGGTGGTGACCACCGTCGCCCGCATGGTGCCCTGGCAGCCGGCCTCCACCACCCCGTGGGTCGGCTCCAGCAGCAGCGCGAAATCGGCCTGGAGCCACTCCGGATGTGCTGCGGAGACGAGGGTGAGCCCGTTGTACCGGGACTCGATCTCCTCCGCCTCGTAGAAGAAGTACGTCACGTCGTGGCGCGGCTCGGCCAGGGTCACCGCGAGGTGCAGGGCGAAGGCCACCCCGGATTTCATGTCCGAGGTGCCGCAGCCGTACATCAGGTCGCCGCGCATGGTCGACGGGAAGTTGTTGTTCAGTGGAACGGTGTCCAGGTGCCCGGCCAGCACCACCCGCGAGCCCCGGCCCAGGTCGGTACGGGCCATCACGGTGTTGCCGTGCCGGTACGTGCTCAGGTGCGGTACCGCCCGCAGCACCTCCTCCACACAGTCGGCGATGGCCTTCTCGTTGAGGGACACGGACTCGATGTCGACCAGGGCACGGGTCAACGCCACCGGATCGGCGAGGACCTCGGGGGTGAGCGGGTTCTCCATGGTCCGCACGGTACCGTCACAACTGGCTACCGCGAGACGCGAGCCCGTGAGCCCGTGAGCAGCTGGCAACGAGAGGTGAGTACGTGACGTCGACAGAATCCGCGTGGGGCATCGGCCTGGCCACCGTCACCGCCGATGACCAGGTGCTCGACACCTGGTACCCGACCGGCAAGCTGGGCCTGGGCGAGTTGCCGCTGGTGCCCGGCGAGGACGAGGCCGACGTACTGGATCTGCCGCCGGGAGCGCTCGGCGACCGGGCGCTGCCCGGTCTGCGTACCGTGCAGGTGGTGACGGTGATCGGCTCGCTGGCCGACCCGATCAAGGACGCGGCCGACGCGTACCTGCGGCTGCACCTGCTCTCCCACCGCCTGGTGCGGCCCAACCAGCTCAACCTCGACGGCATCTTCGGCAAGCTGGCAAACGTGGCCTGGACCTCCGCCGGGCCGTGCCCGCCGGAGCGGGTGGACGAGCTGCGCGTCATCGAGCGGGCCGCCGGCCGTCACCTGGCCGTGTACGGGGTGGACAAGTTCCCCCGGATGACCGACTACGTGGTGCCCTCCGGGGTGCGCATCGCCGACGCCGACCGGGTCCGCCTCGGCGCGCACCTGGCCAGCGGCACCACGGTCATGCACGAGGGCTTCGTCAACTTCAACGCCGGCACGCTCGGCACCTCGATGGTCGAGGGTCGCATCGTGCAGGGTGTGGTGGTCGGCGACGGCTCGGACATCGGTGGCGGCGCCTCCATCATGGGCACCCTCTCCGGTGGTGGCACGGACCGGGTGAGCATCGGCGAGCGCAGCCTGATCGGGGCGAACGCCGGGATCGGCATCTCGCTCGGCGACGACTGCGTGGTCGAGGCCGGCTGCTACATCACCGCCGCCTCGAAGATCACCCTGCCGGACGGTCGGGTGGTCAAGGCCCGGGAGCTTTCCGGCGTCGACGGGCTGCTGTTCTGGCGCAACTCGGTGAACGGCGCGCTGGAGGCCCGCCCGCGTACCGGCCGGGGCATCGAACTCAACGCCGCCCTGCACGCCAACGACTGAGGTGTAAGGAAGGGCCCCTTCCTAACGCCTCGCGTATAGGAAGGGGCCCCTCTTAACGAACGCCTGCCGCGCGGTTCACCGCAGGCGGTACGCCTGGATGATCCGCTGGGTCACCGTGCTGCCGGTGCTGTCCTGGGCGCTGGCCCGCAGCGACACGTGACCGGTGCCCCGCGGGTGCTTCACGACCGCCTGCCAGCCACTGCCGGCCTTGGTCACCTTCGCCTTCTGCCAGGTCTTCCCACCGTTGTAGGAGACGTCGACGGTCAGCGACGTGGTCCGCCCCTTCGGGGCACCCGCCTGACGTTGCACCTCGATCGGGATGACGAAGGCCCGATTGGCCGGTGCGGAGTTCCGCGCGTCCAACGCAGGCGCGAAGCGGACCACGCTGACCGGCAGCCGCGCGTACTTGTCACCCCGGACATGGCCGGACCGGAAGGTCCACGCCACGCTGACCTCGGTGCTCAGGTCCGTGAAGCTGCGCTTGGCCGACGTCTCCAGCCGGTAGTTCGCCGTACCGGACGGCACCTCGAACTGCCCCCAGCCGTACTCCTCGCTCTCCCCGACCAGCTTGCCGTTGCGATACAACGCGGTACGCCCGGCGTCCGTCACCGAACCGCCGACGTGACCAGCCGCGTCGTGGTACAACCCCAGGGCCAACCCGATCACGTCACCCTGCCGGGTCACGCCGTCGTCCGGCCACCGAGGCGTCGGGAGCGAGGGCCCGTACGGTGCACCGTTCCAGGTCTCCTGGTAGTGCCGACCGGCCCGGTACGCCGTCGGCTCGGACCAGTAGGCGGCCACCAGATCCAGCCACGGCAGGTCCTCGACCGGCGTACCGAACGCCAGTTCGCCGAACCAGCGCACCTGCTTGGTGTTGTAGTACTCGACCCGCTGTCCCGGCACGGCGACCCTCGTCACGGCCGCCCAGCCGCCCAGGTCCGGTTCGAAGACCGGGTAGACGGCTCGCTCGGCCAACGTCCCGGAGTAGCCACCCTGGAACCGGTGGGTGACCTTGGCCAGGTCGCTGTAGCGGTAGTGCTTGGTCAGACCGTTGGGCAGCCGACCCGGGAACTGTTCGCCCAGCCCGTAGAAGTACGTGCTGTTCGCCGCCTCCCAGTCGGTGAACTGACTCGACACCGAACTGACGAAACGGTCCGCCGGCACCGGTCGGCCGAGCTGCCCGATGGCAATACCACTGAAGTCGTCGCCGAGCGCACCGAAGCTGGCTGCGCCGAGGTCGCCGAGCAGGAAGGTCGCCTCGGCCGCGGCCAGCGCCGATGTCGCCGAACGGTCCGGCACGGTGAGCCGTACCGCGCCCGCCTTGCGTCCGTCGATGGTCACCGAGGTGTCCCGCTTCACCTCCAACTCCGGCCCGGCCATCATCGTCACCTGCTCGGTCGCTTCGTCGAACAGGTAGCTGACCAGCCCGTACCGGCCCTTGGGCACCCGGAGCTCCGAGGTACCCGACGGGTCGTACGCGACGTACTCGTCGAAGTTCGCCAGCCCGAGCAGGAAGGTGAAGTGATCGCCTGCCACGGCACCGTCGCGACCCAGGTGCTTCAGGGTCACGTCGTAGCTCTCCACCTCCTTGTTGATTGCCAGCGGGGTGGTCACCACCGTGTCGCCGGAGCTGGCGAGCACCCGGCCGGTGTAGTGGCCGTCCGGGCTGTCGACGCTGGTGTCGGCCGTGACGGTGGCCGAGGCCGTACCACCGGCCGGCACCACGACCTGCTGGGTGCTGAGCGAGAACATGCCGTCCGGGGCCGACTGCCCGCCGGGGCCGGTGGCCTGCACGGTCAGGTCCAGGGTGATCGCCGTAGCGCCGGTGTTGCGCCAGCTCAGTTCCCGGGTGACCGGCTCGTCGTCGTCGTGCGGCCAGATGGTACGACCGAGCGAGACGCTCGCCGGTTCGCTGACCACGTACTGGTTGATCGCCCGCGCCACGTCGACCCGGCCGGCGCCCTGCTGGTACGCGGTCAGGTCCGGATGCGGCTGAGCCGAGGCCATGAGGATGCCCTTGAGCTGTGCCGCGGTGGCGTCGCCGCGCTGCTGGGCGAGCAGGGCCGCCGCACCGGCAACGTGCGGCGCGGACATCGAGGTGCCGGAGAGCGTGACGTAGTGCTCCCCGACCGGCTCGCCGAGCTCGGTGCCGGCTCCCCGGGCCGCGACGATGTCCACCCCGGGTGCGGTGATCTCCGGCTTCAGCCCGTCGTCGCCGACGCGCGGGCCCTGGCTGGAGAAGTAGGCGAGTTCGTCGTCGCGGTCCACCGCGCCGACGGCGAGCGCGGCTTCCGCGCTGGCCGGCGAGCCCACGGAACCGGCCCGGCCGCTGTTGCCGGCCGAGATCACGAAGAGGGCGCCGGTCTGCTCGGTCAACGTGTTGACCGCCTCCTCCAGCGGGTCGATCGCGGGGCTGTCCGACCCACCCAGGCTCATGTTGATCACATCTGCCTGCTGGTCGACAGCCGCCCAGTGCATGCCGGCCAGGATGGCCGACTCGGTGCAGCCCCACTCCTCACAGACCTTGCCGTTCAGCAGTGTCGCGTCCGGGGCCACGCCCCGGTTGCGCCCACCGGAGGCGGCGCCGCTGCCGGCGATGGTCGCCGCGACGTGGGTGCCGTGCCCCACGAGGTCGCCCGCGTCCGCCTCCTCGGTGAAGTTCTGTGCCTCGGCGACCCGCCCGACCAGGTCCGGGTGGGCGGCGTCGACGCCGGTGTCCAGCACCGCCACGCGGACCCCCTGGCCGGTGTAACCGGCCTGGTGGGCGGCGGGCGCACCGATCTGCGGCACGCTGTGCTCCAGGGTCAGCTGCCGCCGACCGTCGAGCCAGACCCGCTCGACACCCCCCGCACCGTCGTGCCGAGCGGCGGCGCTACCGGCAAGGGCCGCCCAGAATTCACTTGTCCCCCGCTTGTCGGCGGTGGCCGCGACGCCCCCGATGGCGGCCAGGTCACGGGTGACGGTCACCCCGTCCGGGGCGGCCGCGCGACGGGCCGCAACCCCTGCCTGGTAGGTCATCAGCAGCGGCAGATGGTCCCGGCGGGCGTCGTCGTAGCCGGTGGCGATCAGACCGGCCACGTCGAACAGTCGACGGTCGACCCGACCGTCGCGAATCAGCGGCAGGGCGTCCTGCGGCACCACCCAGAGGTGGTCCTGCTGCCGTTGGGTGAGGAAGCGGATGCCGGACCGCCCCTCGGCCGGGCGTACGCTCGCCGCTCCGGACGCGCTGACGGTGACCCGGTCACCGGTGATCAGCGTGACGGTCGACTGTCCCGGCGCAGCCGGCCGGGCGGTGAGCTGGGCGGACTGCGGTGCGGCTGGCCCCGGCGGGGTGGCTGCGGCCGCCCCCGGCACCCCGAGCACCAGGGCCAGACTCAGCCCGATGGCGGTCAGTTTGCTCCTTCGTTGCAACTGATCCTCCTCTAGAGAACGTCTATCGATGTGAGGACATCGATGAAACCAGGGTTGCATACCGAGTATGCAAAAGGGAGTCAGAATTTCGACGAAGTTGAGTACGCGGCGCGCACCCGAGCGGCATGATCAGCCGATGAGATCCATGAAGGAGCGCATGCTGGCCGGCGAGCCCTACCTCGCCGACGACCCGGAACTCATCGCCGACCACCTGCGCGCCCTGCGCCTGCTGGAGAAGTTCAACTCCGGCTCCGTCGACCAACGCGAGGCCCGCTTGGCCGTGCTGCGCGAACTGCTCGGCGACCTCGGCGAGGAGACCTGGATCCGCCCACCGTTCCACTGTGACTACGGCTACAACATCCGGATCGGACCACGCAGCTTCGTCAACTTCCAGGCGGTCTTCCTGGACGTCGCACCGATCACCCTCGGCGCGGACGTGCAGGTGGGCCCGAACGTGCAACTGCTCACCCCGACCCATCCGGTCGAGCCGGAGCCGCGCCGCGCCAAGTGGGAGGCGGCCCGACCGATCACCATCGGCGACAACGCATGGCTGGGCGGTGGCGCGATCGTCCTCGCTGGAGTGACGGTGGGTGACAACACGGTCGTCGGCGCAGGGGCCGTGGTGACCCGGGATCTGCCGGCCAACGTCGTGGCGGTCGGTAACCCCGCCCGACCGGTACGCCAGATCGGCTGACCCAGACAACTACTTCTACCTGCACAAATACCGTCCTGGCGGTTGGCACTCGACCCAGAAGTCAAGCACTCTGGGTATTGGAGCTATCACCGGGAGGTGTCACTGTGGGCGGCCGGATTCTCGAACTTCGCGTACACGGAGTGTCCAACACGCCTCCCGCCGACACCCTGGGACTGAGCTCGACCCCAGGCGGCGAGGCCGCCGCACCGCAACTCGTCGCCGGTGGCCCGATCACCGGCTTCTACCGCTCCGCCACCAGCACGCCGCTCGACCCGATCGCGGTCGAGGCGTACAGCTGGGGGCAGTTGACCTCGGGGGCACGGACGGCACGCGACGTCGAGCGAGCACTGTGGACACTGCTGCTGCCCTTCACCCTCGCCAACGTGGCGCTGCACGCCCGACCCGGCATCCCGCCGGACCCCAACACCGAACGGCTGGCCAGCCGGTCCGGGATCACCGCCTGGCTGATCCGGATGTTCTGCCTCAGCCTGACCTGCACTCCGGTGTTCGCGCTGACCACCGTCGGCGTCGACCTCATCGCCTGGCAGTGCGTGGACTCGGCCTGCCTGAACCGGCTGCCCGGGCCGTGGGACTTCCTCGCCAATCCCTGGTGGCGGCAGAGCGGCCGGTCGCTCGCGGCCGGGCTCACCGTCCCACTCACCCTGATCGCGGTGCTCGGCGTCGTCGCCTGGCGGACATACCAGTACGAGGCGGTGATGCCCGCCGACCCGATGGACCCGCCGGTGCACCACACACCCGGCCCGGTCGACGCCGAACTGCCGGACGCACAGCCGGTGCCGGAGCCGCCACCCCCGCCCGCGCCCGCCGGACCACTCGCCAGTCCGCTACAGGATCCGACCTTCTGGTGGGGCGAGGGACAACTACGCCGGGCCGCCGTCCTGCACCTGTGCACCGGGACGGTGGTCGCGGCAGCCATCCCGCTCGGCACCGTCCTGGTGCTCAGCCCGCCGCACGGGATTCAGGCGGTGATCGCCTGGACCAGCGTGCTGGTGCTCGTCGCGGTCGTGGTGATCACCCTGGTGGCGCTCACCCTGCCCAGCCTGACCCGGCGCGACGGGGCCACCCCGCTCGGCCGGTGGAGCATCGCCGTCATCGTGCTCACCGTGACCGGGTTGACCGGCACCGTCCTGGTGCTGATGCTGCCCGACACCGGCGCCTCGCTCGCCGCCCTACGCCCGCCACCCGGTTGCGCCAACCTCCCCACCCAGCCCGGCTGCCTGGAGGACCATTCGCTGCCCGGCATCGACCGGATCGCCGCCTGGTTCGTCACCGGTCAACTGCTGCTGCTGATCGCCATCGGCGCGACCTCCCGCTCCGGCCGCCGCGGCGGCGCCGCCCCCGCCGTCGCCACCGTGCTGCTGGTCGCCGGCGCCGTCTGGAGCCACGGCTGGCTACCCGCCGTCCCGGCGGCACCACTGGAGGTCTGGCAGATCGCCCTGCCGCTGCTGCTGCTCGCCGCGGCCGGCCTGCTGCTGCCCCGGACCCGGATCGCCGAAGGCAAGCAGCCGCTCGGCCCGTACACCGACCTGACCTGGCGTGGCCAGGCACCCGCCGTCATCGCCGGCTTCGGCTGGCTGCTCTGCCTGGCCTACTGCGCCGGGCTGCTCTACTGGGTCACGAACCGGCTCAACGGCGGCAGCGTCCCCAGCGGCGCGGCACCGGTCACCCCACCGACGCCGGTCACCTGGGGCGGGCTGCTCTTCGGTGCCGCGCTGCTGATGCTGACCGTGATCGTGATCCGTGCCATCGTGCTGTTCCGCCGGCTGCACCGCACGGAGTACGCCAAGCTGGCGGCCAGCGGGCCGCTCTCCGCCCACGATCTGCGCCGCGGCCGGGACGTGAGCACCCACCGCGCCCTGCATCGGCTGGTCGGCGAACACGCGCTGGGTCTGATCGGCTGGTACGCCGCCGCGCTGCTCGTGCTGGCCGTCGTCGGCTGTGTCGCCGTCCTCTCCCCCGCCCCGCCGCACCCCGACCCGGCCACCGGCAGTTCCGCAGTGATGATCAAGCTGGTCGCCGACCTGGGCGACGCACTGCTCGGCTGGCTGCCGGTGACGATCGCCGCCATGGGTCTGCTGGTCTACCGCAACAACACCGTCCGCCGGTCGGTCGGCGTGGTCTGGGACGTCGGCACCTTCTGGCCCCGCGCCGCGCACCCGCTCGCCCCGCCCAGCTACGCCGAGCGCGCGGTACCCGAACTGCTCACCCGCACCGCCGGCCTGCTCGCGCTTGCCGAACACGACCCCCGCCGGGTGGACGGCATCATCCTGTCCGGGCACAGCCAGGGCACGGTGATCTGCACCGCGGTCCTGCTCCAACTGCCCGAGCGCTGGCGGCGACAGATCTGGTTCTTCTCGTACGGCTGCCAGTTGACCCGCCTCTACGGCCGGATCTTCCCGGCGTACTTCGGACCGGACCGGTTGCCGGTGCTGACCGAGGCGCTGACCCGCTCGTGCGGTTCGATCGGCTGGACGAACTTCTGGCGGGACACCGACCCGCTCGGCTGGCCGGTCAGCGCCGGCGAACGCGACGTCCCCGTCACCGACCCGGAGGCGCTGCACCCCAGCGACGGCGAGGTGGCCGACCCGCCGATCCGCAGCCACAGCGGCTATCCGGAGGCCGCCGAGTTCCAGCGGGAACGCAGTCGGGTGGCCTGGCTGCTCCGCCGGGCCGTACCGTCACCCCGGCGGGGGCTCGGCTAGGCGTACCACCAGGTCGGCCCGGTCGGCGGTGCCGGTCACCAGCGCGGCGTTGACCTCGTCGCTGCCCAGCGCCCACGCCTGCGCCTCCTCGGTGGAGCGTCCGTACGCGACGTGCCGGTCGACCAGCCGCCGGTGCCGCAGCTCCGCGTCCAGATCGAGGAACCACGCCTCGTGCAACAACGAACGCACCTCGTCCCAGGGCCACTGCGGGACCAGCAGGTAGTTGCCCTCGGTCACCACCAGCCGGACCTCCGGCGGCACCTCGATCGCCCCGGCGATCGGCTCCTCCAGGTCGCGGCGGAACTCGGGCGCCCAGACCGAGGTGGGCTCCTTGCGTTTGAGTCGACGCAGCAGCGAGACGTAACCGTTGGCGTCGAAGGTGTCGACCGCGCCCTTGCGCGCGGCCCGGCCGAGTCGGTGCAGCTCGGCCTGGGCCAGGTGGAAGCCGTCCATCGGCACCAGCCGGGCGGCCGGGCCGAGGGCCGCCACCACCTGCGCGGCCAGGGTGGACTTGCCGACGCCTGGCGCACCGGTGATGCCGAGCAGTTGACGAGGACCGGCGTCGGCAAGCGTACGGGCCCGGGCCAGCAACTCCTCGACCGGCAACACCTGGGCGGCGGGCATCAGGACAGCGCCGGCCGGGTGATCGCGAACCGGGCCCGCACGGCGGCGTGCACCTGCTGCGGCTGCGGGTCGAAGTCCAGCTGAGGCGGGCCGCCGGCGCTGGTCTCGGCGTCGAACGCCATCCGCATCATCTGCGGCTGGACGCTGCCGCCCTCGTCGGCCAACTCGATCAGATCGGTGACCTGGGCACCGAGCGCCTCCGCGTACTCGCGGGCGCGTTGCACCGCGTCGGTGAGCGCATCGTGGCGGGCCGCCCGGTAGGTCGGGCTGTCCGGGCGCAACGACCACCACGGACCGGCCACCGCGACCTGGTCCTGATCGGCCAGGCGCAGCATCACCTCGCCGAGAGCGGTGAAGTCGGTGACCGTCACCGTGGTCACCACCGAACCGTGCCAGGCCACCACCCGCTCGCCGGAGCGCCGGGTCTCGGGCCGCACCCGCAGGTCCCCGGTTTCCCGACGGTCGATCGACGACTCGGCGGCGTCCAGCAGCACCCGGATCGCGGCGGCCCGCTCGGCCAGCCGGGTCAGGACGACCTCCCGGTCGCGGTCCCGGGCCAGCGCAGTGACCGTGAACTGGGCGACCTCGGGATCGACCTCACGGTAGGCCTCGCCGCGTACCGTCACCACCGGTCCGTCCACCATGCCCTCACCCTAGCGGCGGGGCTTGCGCCACGCCCACCGATGCGACCGTAGGTCAGGCCGGTCGTGGACGCTGCGCCCGGTAGGAGACGACGTCGTCGTCCACCCGGCAGGCGCTCAGGTGCCCACCGGCCGCACCCAGCGCACCCAACCAGGCCACCTCGTCGGCGGGCGCACCGGCCAGCGGAAACGACAGCTCCTGCTCGGCGTGGGGCCGGTCGGTCAACGCCGCACGGGCGGCGGCGGCCTCGGCGTACCGGGCGGTGAGCAGTTCGGGCTCGTCGTCCCGCAGCGCCCTGGACAACTCGTCGAGGTAGCCGGTCACCTCGGTCAACGCGGCCAGCACCTCGGCCCGGTTGCCCCGCAGCATGTTCGTCGTCCGCTGCGGCGGGGTGCCGGCCACCCGGGTGCCGTCGCGGAAACTGCCCGCGGCCAGGGTGAGCACCGCGTCGCGCAGCGCGGACCGCTCGGCCGCACCGGCCAACGCCCCGGCGAGCAGATGCGGCACGTGGGAGGCGAACGCGACCACCCGGTCGTGTCGGTCCGCCGCCATCGGCACCACCCGGGCGGCGAAGACCTCGGTGATCAGGGCGGTGAGTCGACGGAACGCGGCAAGTCCGTCGCGGGCCGGGCAGAGCACCCAGGCGGCCCCGGCGAACAGGTCCGGCACCGCCGCCGACAGCCCGGCCCGGTCGGTGCCGGCCATGGGATGACCGGGCACGAACCGGTGGGTGAGGCCCTGCGCCGCGGCGAACGCCGCCAACTCCGCCTTGGTGCTGCCGACATCGGTGAGCAGGCAGTCCTCGCCGGTCAGCCCGGCGACCTCGACAAGCGTCGCCGGCAGGGTGGGCAGTGGCCCGCCGAGGAAGACCACGTCCCGGTCGGCCACCGCGTCGGCCATCAGGTCGGCGGTGGGTACGCCGAGCGCCCGAGCTTGCCTGCGGGTCGCCTCGTCCGGGTCCCAGCCGATCACGTCCAGCCCGGCGGCGTGCAGCCGGAGCAGCACCGAACCGCCGATCAGACCGGTGCCGAGCACCGCCGCGCGCAGTCCTGCGCCGGCCCTGACCACCATCGCGTACCTCGGCGTCCCGTGTCGGGCGCGGACCCGTCCGGCCCCGCGCACAGTCCCGGCCGAGGATATCGCCCGGACCAGTCGGTGTCGGCCCGCCGTCGTGGGCCTGCGACAACGACACCTGCCCGATCGAGGCGGCGCGATGTTGGGCCGTACGGGGGATATCGAAGAAGTCGATCAAGCCAATAGCTTTCCTCCGCTACCGCCCGGCACGGGCGATTCTGCACGGGGGAGGACACTCATGGCAGCTACCTATCGGGCTCTCGCCTCGGTTCTCATGTTGATCGGCTTCTACGTGGTCGCGCTGCTCCAGCTGGTCGCCGTCGGCGCGCTGTTCTACTTCATCGCCAGCAGGGGCAACGGCCTGGTGGCCACCAAGCTGATGTTGCCGCTGGTCATCGCGCTGGGCGCGGTGGCCGTCGGGCTCTGGAAGGCGATCCGCACCAGCCACGAACCGGCACCCGGCCTGGTGCTCGACGAGCGGGACGCGCCCCAGCTCTGGTCCACCGTTCGTGAGCTGGCCACCGCGGTCGGCACCCGGGCGCCGGACGAGATCCGGCTGGTGCCCGAGGTGAACGCGGCGGTCGGCGAGGAGAGTCGCCTGCTGGGCCTGGTCGGTGGTCGGCGCACGCTCTACGTCGGTCTGCCTCTGCTGCAGGGGCTGCGGGTCGACCAGTTCCGCTCGGTGCTGGCCCACGAACTGGGTCACTACTCGGGCAAGCACACCCGCCTCGGCGAAGTGGCCTACCGGGGCCGGGTGGCGATCGGCACCACAATCGAACGGATCAAGCCCCGCAACCCGGTCGGCTGGATCTTCAAGGGCTACGCCAAGCTCTACCTGCTTGTCGACAACGCCGCCTCGCGGCGTCAGGAACTGGAGGCCGACCGCGCGTCGGTCCAGCTCGCCGGCCACGAGGCGGCCACCTCCGCGCTGCGTAGCCTGCCCGCGCTCGACTCCGCCTGGAACTTCTACATGGGCGCGTACGTCGAGTCCGGCTGGGAGGCCGGGCTGGCGCCGGACGACCTCTTCGGTGGCTTCGGTCAGCTGCTCCAGGGCCGACGGGAGCAGCTGGAGAAGCTCCGCGAGGAGACGCCGGACCGGGAGACGTCACGCTGGGACACCCACCCGCCGATCGGCATCCGGATCGACGCGATGGCACAGCTGCCGCTCGTCGCCGGGGCAGCTGACGAACGTCCGGCTGCGAGCATGCTCACCGACGTCGCCGGCGCCGGCCGGCGACTGCAGAGCATCGTGATCGAGCAGGGCGACCGCCAGGTGCTGCCGTGGCCCGATTTCACCCACGCCGCCATCACCGCCGGCCAGCAACGTCAGGTGGACGGGATCTACCGGGCTGCGGGCCGGTTCACCGGCGTGGCCACGCCGGGCCTGACGACCGTCCTCGACCTGGTACGGGACCGGCGGCTCGGCGAATTCGCCGAACAGTTCTTCGACGACGCCACCGGCGAGGAGGCCGCGGTCAGGTTCGCCGGGCCGATGGAGTTGTTGCTGAGCAACGCCGCCATCCGTGCCGGCCGCGCCCGCTGGCTGCTCTCCTGGACCGGTCCGGCGCAGTTCGTCGGCGTCGACGGCGAACCGCTGGACCTCGCCGAGATCGCCAAGCTCGCCGTCGACCCGCAGACCCTGGACGAGGCGGTGGCCCGACTTACCGAACTCGGCGTCGACGTGACCGTGGCGACGGTCGTACAGGCCCGGGCCAACGCCGACAACGCCGGGGTGATCGGCGCCATCGGCAATGTGAAGATCGACGGTACGGAGCACGACCTGCTGATCCTCGACCGTGGCCTGATCATGGTCGGCGACCCGGGCAAGGCACGCGACGGGGAGAAGCGGCTCACCGAACTGCTGGAGTCGACGCCGATCTCGCAACTCGCTCGCTGGCACCAGTTCCTCCCCTACGAGGAGGTGACGTCGGTGACGGTGACCAGGGAGATCCCGCTCAAGGCCGAGGTGACCCTGCACGACGGTCGCGTCCTCGCCCTGCAGGAGCTCTACGGCAGCATCCTGCTGGAGCGCCGCAGCCGGGACAACCTGCTGCGGGTCTTCGAGCGCATCAACGGCGCCTGACCGCGCCGTCCTCCCCGCCGATCCGGCAGGTCAGCGGAATCGGCGGGGAGGAACGTGCGGGTCGGTCAGAGCTCGGCGAGGCGGGCGGCGACGGCGGCGATCCGCTCGTCGGACTCGGTGAGCGCGGCCCGGACGTACTGGCGGGCACCGGGACCGTAGAAGACACCGGCGGCGACCAGGATGCCCCGTCGGGCCAGCCAGTCGACGGTGTCCCAGCAGTCCTCGTCGCGGGTCAGCCAGAGGTAGAGCCCCGCCTCGGAATGCTCGGCCCGGAACCCGGCGTTCGTGAAGGCCGACCACAGCGTCTCGCGTCGCGCGCGGTAGCGCTCCCGCTGCTCGGCGGCGTGTTCTTCGTCACTCAGGGCGGCCACCATCGCCGCCTGCACGGGTGCCGGCACGATCATCCCCGCGTGTTTGCGGATCTTGAGCAGCTCCGCCACCAGGGCCGGATCGCCCGCCACGAATCCCGCTCGGTAGCCGGCGAGGTTGGATCGCTTGGACAGCGAGTGCACCGCCAGGACCGAGTCGTACGAGTCGCCGCAGACCTCGGGCGCAAGCACCGACACCGGTTGCGCCGTCCAGCCCAACGGCAGGTAGCACTCGTCGCTGGCGACCACCGCGCCACGCTCCCGCGCCCAGTCCACCACCTTGCGCAGGTGGCTGACCGGCAGCACCTGCCCGGTCGGGTTACCCGGAGAGTTCACCCAGACGAGGCGTACCCGGGAGGTCGGCCCGACGGCGGTCAACGAATCGGCGCGTACGGTGGTGGCCCCCGCCAGCCGAACCCCGTCCTCGTAGGTCGGGTAGGCGACCGAGGGCACCACCACCACGTCGCCCGGCCCCAGCCCGAGCAGGGTGGGCAGCCAGGCGACCAACTCCTTCGAGCCGATCGTCGGCAGCACCCCGAGCCCGTCCGGCCGGGCACCACAGGAGCGGATCACCCAGGCGGTGATCGCCTCCCGTAGCGCGACGGTACCGGCCGTCAACGGATAACCCGGAGCGTCGGCCGCGTCGGCCAGCGCCCGCTGGATCACCTCCGGGACCGGGTCGACAGGCGTACCCATGGACAGGTTGATCAAGCCGCCCGGGTGCGCCGCGGCCAGTACGGCCGCGGCGTCCAGGGTGTCCCAGGTGAAATCAGGTAGCCGTGCCGAAACCGGCGCGGGCCGGTTCAGTGCCCCTCGCCGCGCGGCGGCTGCGCGGCGACGAAGGTCGCGTCCTTCTCCACCTTGCCGATCTTCGAAGCACCCCCGGGCGAGCCCAGGTCCTCGAAGAACTCGTAGTTGGCGCCGGTGTAGTCCTTCCACTGCTCCGGAACGTCGTCCTCGTAGAAGATCGCCTCTACCGGGCAGACAGGCTCACAGGCACCACAGTCGACGCACTCGTCGGGGTGGATGTAGAGCATCCGATTGCCCTCGTAAATGCAGTCGACCGGGCATTCCTCGATGCATGCCTTGTCGAGCACATCCACGCACGGCTCGGCGATGATGTAGGTCACCGGTCTTCTCCTCCGCAAGACACGCCGCGATCACCCGCGACGCTAAGAGCCTAGTATCTCGTCGGGGAGGAGGTCGATCGTGCTCGGAGAGCAGGATTTAGGACACCGGATCGTGGTCCGACGCGTGGTGGGCATCCGCGCCGGTCGTCCGGTCTTCTCCGACGCTCTCGGCGAATTGGTCGAAGTGACCGATTCCTACCTCACCCTGACCACCCGTACCGGGCAGCTGCGCGTCCCGATGGCGGAGGTGCACCGCGCGAAACGGGTACCGCCGACGCGACGCCCGGCGGCCGACGCCGTGATCGAGGTGGAACTCGCCGCCGACGAGGCCTGGCCGGCACCCACCCGCGCCCGGCTCGGTGGCTGGCTGCTGCGAGCCGCCGACGGCTGGACCGGACGGGCCAACTCCGCCCTCCCGGTCGGCGATCCGGACCGACCGCTGCCGGCCGCGCTGGACGCGGTCGAGCGCTGGTACGCCGACCAGGGCCAGCCGCCGCTGGTCACCACTCCCCTGCCGCTGGCCGCACCGGTCGGCGCCGAACTCGACAGGCGCGGCTGGGACAGCCGCCCGCCGGTGCTGGTGCAGACCGTCGGGCTGACCGTCCTCACCACCCCACCCGACGCGGCACCGCAGGACGCGCGCCCGGCCGTCATCGAGCTTGCCGGGGCACCCTCGGACGAGTGGCTCGCGGTGGCGGCCAGCCGCAAGGGCGGGCTACCCGCGGCCGCCCGGCACGTGCTCACCGCCGTGGACCAGGTCCGCTTCGCCCACGCGTACGTCGACGGGACGCTGGTGGCCGTCGGCCGGGGCACGGTGACCGGGCAGGGCCGCTGGCTGGGGCTGTCGTTGATCGAGGTGCTGCCCGCCGCCCGTGGTCAGGGTCACGCCACCGCCGTGACCCGGGCGCTGGGCCGGTGGGCCGAGGCGGCGGGCGCGACCGACGCCTTCCTCCAGGTGGAGCAGCACAACACCGCCGCGGTCGCGCTCTACCGCAAGCTCGGCTTCACCACCCACCACACCTACCGCACCCGCTTCACCCCAGGCTGACCAGCGTCAGCGTCAGCACCCGGCGGGCGTCCAGGCCAGCGCACGGCAGTCGCCCACGCCAGCGCACGGCGGTCGCCAGCGCACGGCGGTCGTCAGCGGCGCACGATGCGGCGGGGCTTGACCCCGCCGGACTCGGCGTACCGCTGCAGCCGCCGCGAGCGGTAGTCCCGGCCCAGCGTGGTGAGCAGCAGGTGACCCAGGATCGCGCCGAGGCTCGTCGCCACCAGGTAGAGCAGGATCTGCCAGAAGAACGTGGCGCTGCCACCGCCGAACGGGTTCTGGCCGACCAGCAACGGCCCCACCAGCATGGTCAGCGCGAGCGCCATGCCGATCGCGGCGGCGACCTCCACGCCCCACTGCGCCGGTGGCCGCGACTGCCCCCAGGCGACCGCGGTCCCCGCCAGGATCAACCCGATCACCACGAACATCCCGAGCGTCACTCGGTCGGCGGCCGCCTCGTCACCGTCGAAGCCGAACCGGATGATCAACCGGGCGACCACGTTGACTGCGAACAGCGCAATCGTCAATGCTCCGACTGCGCGCCACCGCTGACCCATCGCACGCCTCCCGCCGTACCCGTCCGCCCTCGTGGCGGACTCCTGGCAGGAATATCTACCACTCGCGCCGTGTCGGCGTCACCGACCGGATGCCACAGGCCCCGCGACGATCGACCGGAACGCCATCACCGCGAAGGCCATCACGCCGGCCACCACCAGGATCAACCCGACCCAGTTGCCGATCAGCAGCACGTCACCCTCGTTGGTCCGATCGGCGGCGGCCACCATGATCACCACCCAGGGCACCGCCGGCAGGGCCACCGCCCAGCGCCGCCCCACCGCCTCGATGGCGAACCAGCTCAGCGTGACGTTCACGACCACCGCCACGAGCGCCGCCAGGCCGACCAGGTAACCGCCGATCCGCAGCGGCGCGAGCAGTAACTCCAGGACCGCCGTGACCGCACCGGCGACGACGACCACGACCCCGCCGGCAACCCGCAGCCCGACGTCGAGGAACCGCGACACCCGCGCGGACCGAGGCGGCGGCGGCAGTTGCTCCTGCGGGGCGACGGACATCGCGGCGGGCGAGGTCACCGTTGACCGGCCGAGACGACCGCTGTCGGCTGGGAGGCCCCGCCGACGTCCAGCCCGGAGAACAGGTCGGACTCCCAACCGTACGGGCCGCTGCCCGGCCCCTTCGCCCCCACCGCGAGGGTGAAGTACTCCACCCCCATGAACTCGGCGCCGAAGTTGCCGGCGATGGTGTAGAGCCAGGAGGTGGCCGGGATCTGGGTGGCGTGGGCCCGCATCGCCGCCTCCTTCGCCGCATGCTGCTCGGTGGCGTCGATCCGCGCCGCGATCTGCTCGTCCGGCGTGCAGAACGGCAGCTCGGTCGCGTCGATGATGCCGGCGAACGGATTGTCCGACGACTCCTCGAAGTGCGTCATGCCCGCCTCCAGGACGCTCTGCGGCATCGCCGTCCAGTAGACCTTCGCCGGGGCGAGGCCCTCCTGCGCGGCCAGCTCGATCGCCCGCATCGTCACCCGGTTGGCCTGGATGTGGTCCGGGTGGCCGTAGAACCCATTCTCGTCGTACGTGATGACGACCTGTGGGCGGATCTCGCGGATGACCTCCAGCAGGTAACCGGCGGCCTCGTCGAGGTCGGCCTGCCAGAACGCGCGGGGATGCTGGTTGGTGGACAGGCCCATCATGCCGGAGTCCCGGTAGCGGCCCGCCCCGCCGAGGAAGCGGTGGTCGGCGACGCCGAGTGCGGCGCACGCGCCGGCCAGCTCGGCGATCCGGTACCCGCCGAGCTGATCCGCCTCGGCGGCGGCGAGCCCGGCCAGCTCCGGGACGTGGATCTCACCCTCCTCACCCAGGGTGCAGGTGATCAGGGTGACGTGAGCACCCTCGGCCGCGTAGTGGGCCATCGTCGAACCGGTGCCGATGGACTCGTCGTCGGGGTGCGCGTGGACCAGCAGCAGGCGGCGGTCAGGCAGCGTCGTCACGACGGTCACTCTAACCGGCGGTTTGTCCGCGCCAGCCCTGACGCGTCCGCTCAGGTCGGTCACATCGCGCTGCCCACGGGCCTACCATCTGGCCTGTGGACTTTCCCGAGCTGGCCGCCCGCACCCGCCGGTTCAGCCATGGGGCGCCGCGCGCCGTCACCGTGGCCGACGACGGCGCCCGGGTGATCTTCCTACGTTCCAACGGCCCCGAGGACCCGGCCGACGCGCTGTGGCAACTGGACGTCGCCACCGGCAAGGAGTGGCTGGTCGCCTGCCCGGTGACCCTGCTCGGCGCGGAGGCCGACCTCGCCGCGCTGAGCCCCGGGGAGCGGGCCCGCCGTGAGCGGCTCCGGCTGACCGCCGCCGGCATCGGCTCGTACGCCCTCGACGCCGCCGGGCGGGTGGCGGTGTTCGCGCTGGCCGGCCGGTTGTTCCGGGCCGACCTGGTGCACGGCGACGTGATCGAGGTGCCCGCCGTCGGGCCGGTCCTCGACCCCCGGCCGGACCCGACCGGTCAGCGGCTGGCGTACGTGACCGACGAGGCCGACGGCGTACGCCGGGGTCAGTTGCGGGTCGTGGACGCCGACGGCACCGACAGCATCCTCGCCGGTGAGGACTCCGGGGTGGTCTGGGGACTTGCCGAACACATCGCGGCCGAGGAGTTCCGACGGCACCGGGGCTACTGGTGGGCGCCGGACGGTCGTTCGGTACTGGCCGCCCGGGTCGACGAGTCCCGCCTGCCGCACTGGCACCTGCACGATCCGGCGCAGCCGACAAGCCCGCCGACAAGCGTCGCGTACCCGGTGGCGGGTGGCCCGAACGCGGAGGTCAGCCTGCACCTGCTCGACCTCGACGGCGGCTGGGTCGACGTGCACTGGGACCGGGAGACCTACCCGTACCTGACGGCGGTGCACTGGGCCGAGGGCCCGCCGCTGATCACCGTGTTGCGCCGCGCGCAGCAGCACGGGCTGGTGCTCGCCATCGATCCGCGTACCGGTGAGACGCAGGTGCACGCCGAGTTGGCCGACCCGCGCTGGGTGGAGCCGATCGCGGGCACCCCGGCGCACCTGCCGGACGGGCGGGTGCTGGTCGGCGGCGAACTCGCCCACGACGGGTACGACGCCCGCTGCCTCTTCGCCGACGGCACCCTGCTCACCCCGCCGTCGCTGTACGTACGCCGGGTGGTCGGCCGGCTGGCCGCGATAAGCGGTCCGGCGGACCTGCTGGTGGAGGCGAGCGACGGTGAGCCGAGCGAGCAGCACCTGTTCCGGGTGCGCACCAGCATCGGCGGCGGGGTGGACGCCCGCCGGCTGACCAGCGACTCGGGCTGGCACACCGCCGCGGTCGGCGGTGACGTGCTTGTCATCGGTACCGCCTCGCTTGATCACGCCGGGATCCGGTGGACCGTCCAGCAGGGCGACCGGGAGGTGGCCACCCTGCGGTCGCTCGCCGCCACCCCGAGCTACTCCCCGCTGCCCCTGCTGGAACGGGTGACCGACCGGCGGCTGCCCTCGGCGGTGCTCTACCCGGACAACCACGTCAGCGGTCGGCGTCTGCCGGTGCTGCTGGACATCTACGGCGGGCCGGGCCACCAGGAGGTGGTGGCCGCGCGGGCGGCGTGGCTGGAGCGGCAGTGGTGGGCCGATGCCGGCTTCGCGGTGGTGGTGGTCGACAACCGGGGTACGCCGGGCGTCGCCCCGTCGTACGAGAAGGCCATCCATCGGCGGGTGGCGGACGTGATACTGACCGACCAGGTGGAGGCGTTGCACGCGTTGGCCGCCAAGCATCCGGATCTGGACCTGGACCGGGTGGCGGTGCGCGGCTGGTCGTTCGGCGGCTGGCTGGCCGGCCTGGCGGTGCTGCGCCATCCGGAGCTGTTCAAGTGCGGGATCGCCGGCGCACCGGTCACCGACTGGGCCCTCTACGACACCGCGTACACCGAGCGTTATCTGGGCATGCCCGACGACGGCCTGGACGTCTACGCCCACCACTCGCTCGTCGAGCTGGCCGCCGAGCCGGTCACCGACCCGGCCGACGCCCGGCCGCTGCTGCTGGTGCACGGCATGGTCGACGACAACGTGGTGGCCGCGCACACGCTGCGCCTTTCGGCGGCGTTGCTGGCCGCCGGCCGACCGCACTCGGTGCTGCCGCTGCCCGGCGCGACCCACATGGCCGCCGGTGGCATCTCCGAACGCCTGCTCCGCCTGGAACTCGACTTCCTCCGCACCCACCTGGAGTAGCTCAGGGCTTGACGTGGGCGTCGATCAGGCAGGGGTAGCCGAAGACGCTGGAGACGAAGACACCGCCCACCTTCGAGCCGTGTACGAGGTATGCCACGTCGACGTAGAGCGGCACCACCGGCGCGTGCTCCCGCATGATCCGCTCGTCGAGGCCGGCCCACTGCGGTGCCTGCGCGGCCGGTGGTAGGGCGAGGATCCGGTCGAACTCGGCGCTGATCGCCGGGTCGTCGAAGTACGACTCGTTGGTGTTGCCCGCGACCTTGATGCCGCGTCCGTCGTAGAGCACCGGCAGGATCGCCGCGCCGCTCGGCCAGTCGGCCGCCCAGGAGCTGAGGTACAGGTCCCAGGGGTTGTCCCGCTTCTTGATCTCGTCGAGTTTGGCGTCGTCCGGGATCGCCCGCATCGTGATCTTGAAGCCGGCCCGTTCCAGGTTCCCCTTGAGCTGCGTCGCCAGCTGCTGCTCGACCGAACTGTCGGCAGCGCCGAGAACCAGCTCCGGAGTCTGCCCGCCGAGCAGTTCCCGGGCCCGGTCCGGATCGCCGTTCGGGCCCGCCGGATAGGCGTCGTACGCCCGGTGGCCGATCGTGGCCGGCGGCATGAGCGTGGTGTTCGGCGCGGCCACGTGCGGTCCGCCGAGCACCTTGACCAGGCCCTCCCGGTCGATGGCGTAGTTGAGCGCCTGACGTACCCGCAGGTCGGTGACCCGCTGGTTGTTGATGACCAGATGGTTGGCGGTGGGGGTCGGGGACAGGATCGTCCGGGACCGCAGCGCGGCGTCGCCCGCGACCCGGGAGACGAGCGAGGCGGGGACGAAGTCCCACGACAGGGCGGCCTGATCGGCGCCGTTGTCGGCGATCACCCGGTTCGCCGCCGTGTCCGTGCTCGGGCCGAAGCTCCAGACGAACCGGTCCGGGTACTGGTGGCGGACCGGGTCGGTGGCCGGATCCCAGTGCTCGTTGCGCTCCAGCACGATCTCGACACCGGCCTGGAAGCGGGTCACCTTGTACGGCCCGGACGAGAACGGCGCGTGACCGAGGTTGATCCCGGTGTCCCGGTCCGCGGGCAGCGGCGCGGTGCTCGGCAACGACGCCGCGAACGGCAGGTCGCAGCGCGGCCGGGCGAACTCGAAGCGCAGCGTACGGTCGTCGGGCGTGGTCAGTCCCGGTGGCAGTGCGGTGCGGTTGGCCGCGAAATCCCACGCGGTGTCGTACTGCGGCGTGTCGGCGAGCCATTCCTGCAGGTAGGTGGGGCCGCCGGTGAGGTCCGGGTCGAACGAGCGGGCGATGCCGTACGCGATCTCCTTCGCGGTGACCGGGCGACCGTCCTCGAACCGCACCCCGTCCTTGATCTTGAACTCCCAGACCGTGCAGTCGTCCTCGACGTTGCTGCCGGGCGTCTCGGCGAGGTCGCCGACCAGCACCAGGTTGCCCTGGCCGTCGTCCTTCCAGGTGGTCAGGGAGCGGGCGAACAGCGGTGCGGCCATCAGGCCGGCGAACGAGTACGTCCGCTGCGGGTCGAGGTGGGAGAGGGGTGTCTCCCGGATGATGGTGAAGGTGCCGCCGGCCCGGGCGCCCGGCACCTCGGGGGCCGGGCCCCACGAGTCCTTCGGGTCGGTGGCGATGACCCCGGTCTGTTGTCGGCCGGTGTCCACGGTGCTGCTCCCACCGGTGTTCGCAGAGCAGGCGCCGAGCACCGTCACCAGTGTGGTCGCGGTGCACAGCGCAGTCGCCAGGCGTGATCTCACGTTGCCTCCACCCGTTCAGCCGAGCCGTACGCGCGGGTCGATTGCCGCGTACAGCAGATCCACAAGCAGGTTCGCCAGCACCACGAAGACCGCCGCGACAAGCACCGTCGCCATGATCATCGGCAGGTCGCCGGCGCGTACCGCGTCCACCGCCGCCCGGCCCAGCCCTGGCAGACCGAAGGTCGTCTCGGTGATCACCGTGCCGCCGAGCGCCGCGCCGACGTCCAACCCGGCGACGGTGACCACCGGCGCGATGGCCGCGCGCAGCGCGTGTTTCCCGTACACCCGGGTGTTGCTCAGGCCCTTGGCCCGCGCGGTACGGACGAAGTCCTCGCCCAGCGTCTCCAGCAGCTGCGCCCTCAACAGCCGGGCGTAGATCGCGGAGTACAGGAAGGCAAGCGAGTACCAGGCGAGCACCAACCCGCCTGCCCAACGCAACGGGTCGGTCGCCAGCGGCGTGTACGCCGGCACCGGCAACCAGCGCAGCGTGTAGACGAAGACCAGCAGCAGCACCGCGCCGACGACGTACAACGGCACCGAGGCCCCGGTCAGCGAGAAGCCGATCGCCGCCCGGTCCCACCAGCTGCCGGGACGCAGCGCGGAGACCATGCCCAGGCCGACGCCGAGCAGCAGCCATCCGATCGCCGCCGGCACGACGATGCTCACCGTCACCGGCAGCACCCGGGCCAGGGTGTCGGTGACCGCCTCGTTGTTCACGTACGACCAGCCCAGGCAGGGCGCGTCACAGCGGCCACCCTGCGCGCCACCCAGATCCCGCCCGGCGACGATGCCCTTCATGTAGTTCGCGTACTGGTCGACGAGCGGATCACGCAGGCCCAACTCCTGGCGGACCCGTTCCAGCCGCTGCGGATCGCAGTTCTTCGGGCACATGCCGCTGACCGGGTCGCGGGGCAGCGCGAAGAACATCAGGAAGGTCAGCACGCTCACCGTGAACAGGGTGAGCACGGCGCCGAGCGCCCGCTTCAGCAGAAACCGCAGCACGTCGACTACCTCGCCGACCTGGGGTCGAGCGCGTCGCGCAGCGCGTCGCCGAACAGGTTGAACGCGAACACCAGGGCGACGAGCGTGCCGCCGGGGAAGAGGACGAACGCCGGGTCGGTCTGCAGGTAGTCGAGGCTCTGGTAGATCATCCGGCCGAAGCTGGGCGTCGGTTCGGTCAGCCCGACACCGATGAACGACAGGGCCGCCTCGCCGGTGACGAACTGCGGCACCGCGAACGAGAAGGACACCAGGATCGGTGCCCAGGTGTTCGGCAGCAACTGCCGCACCAGCAGATGACCCAGCCCGGCCCCGCTGGCCCGGGCCGCCGCCACGAACTCCCGCTCGCGCAGCGCGATGACCTGCCCGCGTACCAGCCGGGCAGTGCTGGTCCAGCCGAACACGGCGAAGATTGCGATCAGCACGCCGACTCCGAAGGACGGCGGCACCTCGTCGCGCTGCCCGTAGAAGCGCAGCGCCAGGGTCGGGGTCAGGGCCAGCGCGACGATCAGGAAGGGCATGGCCAGGGTCAGGTCGGTGAGCCAGCTGACCACCGCGTCGAGCCAGCCGCCGAGGTACCCGGCCAGCCCGCCGAGCGCCGCCCCGATCAGGGTGCTGAGCACCGCCGCCGTGCAGGCGACGAAGAACGACGTACGCAGGCCGTACACCAGGCGGATGAAGATGTCCCGCCCGAGCCCCGGCTCCAGCCCGAAGAAGTGCTCACCGGAGACACCACCGGCGTGACCGAGGGGCATGCCGAACCCGTCCAGCCGGCGCTGGAACTGGTCGTGCGGACCGATGCCGTACGCCGCCTCGATCAGTGGCGCGGCCAGCGCCACCAGCACGAACAGCACAAGCACCGCCGCGCTGACCAGGGCGGTGCGGTCGCGGCGCAGCCGCATCCAGGCGAGTCGGCCCGGTGAGCGGCCCACCGTCCGCCCCGCCGGAATCGAATCGCCGGTCCCGGTCCGCAGCGTCCCGTCCACCGGCGAAAGGCTCACGCCGACGCCCCGGCGGGAAAGTGGCAGGCGGTCGCCTGGTTGCCGCCGTCGCGCCGGATCAGCGCCGGCTCCTGCACCGCACACCGCTCACGGGCGCTCGGGCAGCGGGTCCGGAACCGGCAGCCCGACGGCGGATCCAGCGGGCTGGGCACCTCACCGGTCAGCCGGACCCGCCCGGCCCGGTCGCGCCGCGCCACGTCCGGCACCGCCGACAACAACGCCCGGGTGTACGGATGCTGCGGACGCCGGCAGATGTCGTCCCGGTCGCCGATCTCGACGATCCGGCCGAGGTACATCACCGCGATGCGCTGGCAGAAGTGCCGGACCACGGCCAGGTCGTGGGAGATGAGGACGAACGCCAGGCCGAGTTCGCGTTGCAGCCGGCGCAGCAGGTTGACCACCTGGGCCTGGACCGACACGTCCAGGGCGGAGACCGGCTCGTCGGCCACCACCAGCCGTGGCCCGGTCGCCAGGGCGCGGGCGATGCCGACGCGTTGGCGTTGACCGCCGGAGAACTCGTGCGGGTAGCGGTTGTCGTGCTCCGGGTCCAGGCCGACAAGTTCCATCAGTTCCCGCACCCGGGCCCGAATGCCGCCCGGCGGAGTGATCCGGTTGACCTGTAACGGCATCGCGATGATCTGGCCGGCGGTGTGCCGAGGGTTCAGCGAGGCGTACGGATCCTGGAAGATGATCTGCATCTGCGGCCGGAGCGGACGCAACGCCCGCCGCCCGGCACGGCTGATGTCCTGTCCGGCGAACTCGATGCGCCCTCCGGTCGGCTCCAACAGCCGCACCAGCAGCCGGGCGGTGGTGCTCTTGCCGCAGCCGGACTCCCCGACCAGGCCGAGTGTCTCGCCCGCCCGCACCTCGAAGTCCAGCCCATCCACCGCCCGCAGCAGGCCGCCGCGTACCGGAAAATGCTTGGTCAGCCCACGCACCCGCAGCAGCGGCTCGCCGGCCGTCATCGCGTCACCCCGGCAAAGTCCCGGGCGTACCGCCGGGCGCGCTGCTCGTCGCCGAGGTGGCAGGCCACCCGGTGGCCGGGTGCCCCGGCGCTACGCAACTCGGGTCGCTCGACCCGGCAGCGGCCGTTCGTGTCCGCGGCGTAGCGGCAGCGTGGGTGGAAGGCGCAGCCGGCCGGCACGTCGGTCAGGCTCGGCGGGCTGCCCGCGATCGCCGCCAGGTCTGTCGCCGGGTCGCCGTGCCACGACGGCACGCTGGAGAGCAACCCCCAGGTGTACGGATGCTGCGGCCGGCGCAGCACCTGCTCGGCGCTGCCCTGCTCGACGGCCCGGCCGGCGTACATCACCAGCACGTCGTCGGCGACCTGGGCGACCACCCCGAGATCGTGGGTGACCAGCAGGATCGCGGTGTCGAACTCGACCTGGAGGTCGGCCAGCAGGTCCAGGATCCGGGCCTGCACGGTGACGTCCAGCGCCGTCGTCGGCTCGTCGGCGATCAGCAGGGCCGGATCGTTGACAAGCGCCATGGCGATCATCGCCCGCTGTCGCATGCCACCGGAGAACTCGTGCGGATACTGGTCGTAGCACCGTTGCGGCTGCGCTATGCCCACCCGGCCGAGCAGCTCCACCACGTGTCGCCGGGTCTGCGCCCGACCGGCCCGCCGGTGATGCACCCGGTACGCCTCGGCGATCTGCCGACCGACCGGATAGTACGGGTGCAGCGCCGACAGCGGATCCTGAAAGATCATCGCCATGTCCCGGCCGCGCAGCCGGCGCACCTCGGCCTCCGGTCGGCCGACCAGTTGACGCCCGCCGAGGGTGATCCGCCCGGCGACGGTGGCCTGCCGGGCGTCGAGCAGACCGAGGACGGCCAGCGCGGTGACGCTCTTGCCCGAGCCGGACTCGCCGACCACCGCGAGGGTGCGCCCGCGCTGCACCGCGAACGAGAGACCGTCGACGGCGCGCACCGCCCCGTCGCGGCCGGTGAAGCTGACCCGTAGGTCGTCGACGCACAGATAAGGGACCACAATCGCTCCCTCCGCGCCCCCGAGGAAGGGAAACTACAGCAGAAACGTGAGAGCCGAAAATAAGTTACGTACCCCTTGCTGCTCGGACAGGATCGCACGCATCCGATCGGCCTCGCTGACCCGCTCGTCGCACCACTGTGCTGACGTTTGTCGGCGACTCGCCTAGGGTCGGATCATGAGCGAGTTCGACGCGGCATCCGCCGCGGTACAGGCCGCCCTCGACGCGGGCGCCCGGTATGCCGACGCCCGGGTGATGCACCGACGCTACGAGTCGATGTCGGCGCGCAACGGCGAGATCGAGGCGTTGACCCAGGACGAGAGCGTCGGTCTGGGCGTACGCGCCCTGGTCGGTGCGAGCTGGGGTTTCCACGCCGTACCGGAACTGTCCGACCGGGCCGCCCGCGACGCCGGCCACCGGGCCGCGCGGACCGCCGCCGCGAGTGGCCTGGTGCCGGGCCCGAGAGTCGACCTCGTCGCCGGCACGCCGGCCACCGCGAGCTGGTCGTCACCCTGCACGGTGGACCCACTCGGCGTCTCCCTGGCCACAAAGGGTGACCTGCTGGTGGCCGCCACCACCACAATGGCCGACCATGGCGCCGACCTCGCCGAAGGGCTCTACCAGGTCTGGGACACCACGAAGTGGTTCGTCTCCAGCGAGGGCCACCGCATCGACCAGCACATCCGCGAATGCGGCGGCGGCATCTCGGCCACCTCGATCGGTGAGAACGAGACGCAGCGCCGGTCGTGGCCGAGCTACCGGGGCCAGTACGGCACCACCGGCTGGGAACTTGTCGACTCGCTCGACCTGACCGCCCATGCGGCGCGCGTCGCCGAAGAGTCACGGGAGCTGCTGACCGCGCCGCTCTGCCCGGCCGGCGAGACGGACCTGATCCTCGGCGGCGAGCAGTTGGCGTTGCAGATCCACGAGTCGGTCGGGCACGCCATCGAGCTGGACCGCATCCTCGGCTGGGAGGCGGCCTTCGCCGGCACCTCGTGGCTGGACCTCGCCCAGCTCGGCTCGCTGCAGTACGGCTCGGAGCTGATGAACATCACGATCGACCCGACCATCCCGGGCGCACTGGGCAGCTTCGGCTACGACGACGAGGGCTCACCGGCGGTGCGGCGCGACGCGGTGCGCGCCGGGCGGTGGGTGGGCGTGCTGGCCGGGCGGGACTCGGCCGCCGTCGCGGGCCTGGACTACGGCGGCAGCGTACGCGCCGACGGCTGGGCGCGGCTGCCGATGGTGCGGATGACGAACGTCGGCCTGGAACCGGGCCCGCACACGCTTGACGAGATCATCGCCGCCACGGACGAGGGGGTGCTGATGGACATCAACCGGTCCTGGTCCATCGACGACAAGCGGCTGAACTTCCAGTTCGGTTGCGAGATCGGGTGGGAGATCCGCAACGGCCGGCGCGGGCGGATGCTGCGCAACCCGACGTACACCGGCATCGGGCCGAGGTTCTGGCGCTCGATGGACATGCTCTCCTCCGAGATCGTCCCGTGGGGCACGCCCAACTGCGGCAAGGGCCAACCCGGCCAGATCGGGCACACCGGCCACCCGGCCGCCCCGGCCCGCTTCCGCAACGTCCGAGTGGGAGTCAAGGCGTGAGCGCGAGGAGTGAGCCGTTCTTGCGAGCCCCGCAGTCGCGAACGAAGAGTGGCACCGTGAGCGCGAGGAGTGAGCCGTTC